>QIHS01000485.1 GCA_003229095.1 Woeseia sp.
ATCAGTTCCTGATCGATTTCCGGCGGCAGCAGATCCTGCGCATTGACATGCATCATCAGCGCTGTGGCACTCGCGGTATATATCGACGAATAGGTACCCACAATAATACCGACGATCAGTGCGATGGAAAACGGTGCTACAGATTCGCCGCCCAGTATCAGCAACGCCATCAAAACGACCAGCGTGGTCACACCCGTGATGATGGTACGGGCGAGCATTTCATTAATAGAAATATTCATCGCCTCTTCGGCGCTTGCGCCGCGCAACTTCGTGAAATTCTCGCGAATCCGATCGAATGTAACGACCGTATCGTTCAGCGAATAACCGATGACCGCCAAGACAGCCGCCACGACAGAGAGATCAAACGTGACGCCGCTCAACGAGAAAAAACCGACCGTGACGATGACATCGTGGCCCAGTGCAGCAACGGCTCCTGCGGCAAACTTCCATTGAAAACGAAACATGACGTAGATGAAAATCAGCAGCAACGCGAAAATCAGCGCCAATGCGCCTTGTTCTGACAGTTCTTTGCCAACCTGGGCGCTGACCGTATCTATTCGCAGCAACTTAACCCGAGGATCGCCGGCGGAGAGAACCTCCGTTAGACGATCCCGGACCGCATTGGCATCCGTACCCGTCTGTGGCGGCAAGCGAACCATGACATCCGTTGGATCGCCAAAGGCCTGCACAATAGGAGAACCGAATCCCGCTGCTTGCAGGGTTTCCCGAATCTCGACCAGATTTGCCGCTTCGGGAAACTCGGCGACGACCAATATGCCGCCGGTAAAATCAATGCCTAAATTCAGGCCCCGAGTCGCCAGGGATGCGATGGAAACGACCACCAGCAGTATCGATACACCGATGGCAATCTTGCGCCTGACCGGGTTAAGGAAATCAATGTTCGTTTTTTCTTTAAAGAGCTGCAACGAGTTTTCCTCAGATGGGCAGTTTTTCGAGCCGGCGTCCGCCGAACACCAAATTCACGATTGCCCGGGTGCCAATGATGGCGGTAAACATCGAAGTCATAATACCGAGTGACAGCGTCACTGCGAATCCTTTGACCGCGCCCGTACCAAATGCAAACAGCACTATCGCCGCGATGAGCGTCGTGACGTTCGCGTCAGCGATTGACGAAAATGCTTTCTCGTAGCCGGAGTGAATACTGTTCTGCACCGTTGCACCGGATGCAAGTTCCTCACGGATTCTCTCGAAAATGAGGACGTTTGCATCCACCGCCATGCCAACCGTTAGCACAATGCCAGCGATGCCAGGCAATGTCAGCGAAGCCGTCAGCAAAGAGAGCAGTGCAACGATAAAAATCAGGTTGGTAAACAAAGCCAGGTTTGCGATCAAACCGAAACCGCGGTAGTAAATGGCCATAAACACGACGACCGCGAGAAATCCAATCTGGATGGCTTTGAAGCCCTTGTCGATATTTTCCTGACCCATTGTCGGGCCAATTGTACGGTCTTCCACTTTGAAAACGGGCGCCGCCAGCGCGCCTGCACGCAAAAGTATCGCAAGGTCACGGGCTTCGACAGTCGTCAGTCCGGTCGTCACAAATTGATCTTTGAATACACCATTGATCGTGGCGGTATTGATAATTCTCTCAGTTCTGATCTGTCGAAATGAGGTCGTCCCGTCCGGCAGGTCTATCGCCACGCGTTTCGTATCGATGTACACCGATGACATCGGTTTGCCAAGATTGGCAATCGTATTCTTCAACATACGCTCGCCGCCGACAGCATCGAGTGTGATGAACACCGCGGGCCGCCCCTCTGATGACCCAGATGACGCATCGATAATCTGGTCACCGGATGCAATAACGTCTCGCTGCAAGAGCTGACTCTCGACGCCATCCGCACCCTCATAGCGCCTCGACCCCGGCATTTCGCCGGTGGTATCCACCATGCGAAATTCGAGCGTTGCAGTGGCCGTGATAATCCCCGCAAGTGCGTTCGGATCCTGCACACCGGGCAGTTGCACCACAATTCGGTTCAGGCCCTGGCGCTGCACCAGCGGTTCGGCGACGCCAAGCTGGTCAACACGATTGCGCAGCGTCGTAATGTTCTGGTTGATGGCAAAATCGTGACGCGCCTTGATTTGGGCTTCGCTCATGCGTACTCGCAACGAACTCGCATCGACGACGCCATCAAGAATGAGAATGTCCGCGTCGGCCTCACGAATAATATCGCGGGCTCTTTGCGTATCTTCAATCGATCTCAACCTGACATTGATTTGTGTGCCATCGACTCTTATCTGGTGGCGGATACTTGCATCACTTAAAGCGCTGGCGAATTCCTGTTCGTAAGCGCCGAGCCGGCTGGTGACAGCGGTTTCCATGTCAACTTCGAGCAGGACGTAAACACCGCCACGCAAGTCCAACCCCAGGCTCATCGGATTCAGGCCGAGGTTTCTAACCCACACCGGCAATTTCGGAGCATTGGTCAGCGCAACGTTCGAATCAGAATCGAAACGCTCACGGAACAACGCTACTGCGGCTTCCTGATCTGTTGAGGAATCGAAGCGCACAACGACTCGACCATTTTTCAGATAGGTTGCCTCGGGTGCGATGCCGGCACTTTCAAGCACCTGCTCGACCCGCACCACCCTGTCTTCGGCAAAAAAGTTGCCGTCCCGGCCGGCCAACTGAACCGCAGGAGACGTTCCATATACATTTGGCAATGCAACCAGAATGCCGACGATGAATATCACGACGACCAATGCATTGAGCCATGCAGGATAACGATTCATTTTTCGTGTGCCGCCAGCAGTCGCAATCAGGCAGCGTCGATCGTGCCTTTAGGCACGATGGATGAGACCGTCGATTTTTGAACTTTGATTTCCACGTTTTGTGCAATCAAGAGCGTTGCATAGTGCTCGCTAACCGCGGTCACTTTGCCGAGCACGCCACCGGCGGTCAGCACTTCATCGCCTGTCGCCAGCGCACCGATGAGGGCAGTGTGTGCTTTTTGCCGTTTCTGCTGCGGGCGAATCAGCAAAAAATAAAACGCGACGAAAATTACGATCATCGGCAGGAAAATACTGAATGGGTCGCCCTGAGCGGAATCCTGCGCGTAGGCGGGACTGATAAAGAAATCCATGATTTACGTTCCTAGTGTCTGCTGGTGTCTGGCTTTTCACCAAACCTCGAAAAAAGGCGCGCTATTATTGCACAGGAAGGACCGGACTTGGGGTTCGTCGTTAACGTTTCAAGACCGGCCGGCAAAAGGTGCACTCGATGACCCATTTCGCTGTTTCAAGAGCGAGTCTTCGAATAGGCGGATTCGATATCTGCGACTAATCCCGGCAACTCGTCAGCTTTTATCGCTTCGCGAATGTTTTTCATAAGGACTTGATAATAATGAAGATTATGGATGGTCCCAAGGCGCGAGCCGAGCATTTCGCCGCATTTCTCCAGGTGGCGCAGGTAGGCCCGAGTGAAATTCTGGCAGGTGTAACACGCACAATTGGGGTCGAGCGGCGCCAGGTCGTCGCTGTGCCTGGCATTGCGAATATTAACCGTTCCGCCGGAAGTGAACAAATGTCCCGTACGCGCGTGCCGGGTTGGCATGACACAGTCGAACATGTCTATGCCACGACTTACCGCCTGAATAATGTCCAATGGTGTGCCCACGCCCATCAGGTAGCGTGGTTTGTCTGCCGGCATTTGCGGCAGCAGATTATCGAGGACGGCGGTCCGCTCATCCTCAGGTTCGCCGACTGCGAGTCCGCCGACCGCGTAGCCGTCGAAGCCAATCTCGGTGAGCCCAAGCAGTGACTCCTTGCGCAGGTCGGCATAAATGCCACCCTGGACTATGCCGAACAGAGACTCGCCGCGATCAGGTTCTGCGGACTTGAGTTCATCAAATTTGTCCCGACTACGTCTCGCCCAGCGCAGTGAAAGCCGCATGGACTCGCCGGCTTCTTTCTCGCTTGCCGGGTAAGGTGTGCACTCATCAAAAATCATCGCAACGTCGGCATTCAGGTCATGTTGTACCTGCATTGATTTTTCCGGTGACAAGAAAACCTCGTCTCCGTTAATCGGCGAGCGAAACCTGACGCCCTCTTCGCTGAGTTTTCTAAGCCCGGCCAGCGAGAAAACCTGGAAGCCGCCGGAATCGGTAAGAACAGGGCCGGACCAGTTCATGAATTCATGCAGACCACCGTGCTGGCGCACGATGGTCGTGCCTGGCCGCAACATCAGGTGAAAGGTATTGCCGAGAATAATATCGGCACCGCTCTCGCGAACTTCCTCCGGCGTCACGCTCTTGACCGTACCGTAGGTTCCAACCGGCATAAACGCCGGTGTGCTAACCGATCCACGACGAAATTTCAGGAGCCCGGTTCGGGCCCGGCCCGCGGTTTCGTGAAGGTCAAATTTCATCTTTCACCCGCGAGACCAACATGGCATCACCATAACTGAAAAATCGGTAGCGCTCTTCGACCGCATGCCTGTAGGCAGCCAATATATGCTCACGGCCGGCCTTTGCCAAATGGAAATTTGTCAGCATGGCATCGACCGAGCGAAACCGGTAACCCGGCATGATGAAGATATCGGTATCTCCGCTAAACGGCTCGATGTGTCCGCTTAGGGAAGCGGCCTCAAGCGCCCGGACGGAGGTTGTACCGACCGCAATGACACGACCCCCTGCAGCGCGCGTTTCCTGCACGGCATTGCAGGTCTCTTCGCTAACTTCGACGTGCTCGGCATGCAGCCGATTCGCGCTAATCTGTTCTTCGCGTAGCGGCAGAAAAGTTCCCGCACCGACGTGCAAGGTTACGAATGCATGCTTCACACCCATAGCGCCAGTCTCAGCCATCATGTCATCATCGAAATGCAATCCCGCTGTCGGCGCAGCGACCGCGCCGGGCGATTCGGCATAGACAGTCTGATAGCGCTCGCTGTCAGCGGCTTCTTCACCACGATTCAAGTATGGCGGCAAGGGGGTTTCGCCGAAGCTGGCGAGAAAATCGGGCAGTGAGCGTGAAAACTGCAGCACGAACATATCGTCCTCACGACCTGACACGGTTGCCTCGCACCCGTCTGCCAGCTCGATTGTCGAGCCTGGCTTCGGCGTTTTGCTTGCCCTGACCTGCGCCAGCGCTTTGTCATCTTTCAATATTCGCTCGATCAGGATTTCGACACGGCCGCCGGAGGCTTTGTGTCCACGCAAGCGCGCACGAATGACGCGTGTATTGTTGAAGACCAGTAAATCGCCGGCTTTTAAGAATTTTGGCAGGTCGGCGAAATGACGATCCTGTAACTGGTCGCCAACCAGCAAAAGACGGCTCGCCCTACGCTCAGACGTCGGGTATCTCGCGATCAGCTCGGCCGGCAACTCAATATCATAGTCGGATAAAAACATGGCCGCGCATCATACAATGATACGCGGCCACAATTTAGTCAGAAATCGTCAGCTAAGCGAGTTTCTCCTCATCAATAATGACCGCTTTCACGCTCGCTGGGAAACGACCTGTTGGCACAGTTTCGAAGCCATTTAAGCTGCGACGATTATCCGGCATCTCGATGCTCACGGTGCGCTTGCGTTTGTCGCGCATGATTTCCATTTTCAATTCTTCGCCACCCTCATAAGATCGCAGGATGCGCATTGCATGCGAGATCGATGCCGGCTTACGCCCATCTATGCTCAGAATGACATCGCCATCCTCCAGCATGAGGTCCTCATCATCGGGTGCGCGAACCACCAGCAATCCTTCATCCGTACCGAAATAACTGCCGAGACGTTCGGTCAGTGGCGCCAGTTCCATATCACCAAAACCATGTCCGCCGAAGGCCCAGACAAAATTGCATTTTGCTCAGCAGTGACGCCAGGTGCGGTAAATCGACCACTAAATGCGAATACATTATTTTCCAGTGGCCGTGGCTTGATGCCGGCCTTGGTCCTATTGCCATCGCGTAGATACTCGATGCTCAGCTCATCACCTTCCTCAACACCCTGCATAAAGTCTCGCAGGATTTCATTGGCTTGCTCGCTATTGTCTGCCGTCAAGGACTCGTCATTAATGGCTGTAATCACGTCGCCGGACCGCAAGCCGGCTTCTGCTGCCGCCCCGCCAGGCGACACACCCAGCACTTCAACGCCTTCAACCGGATCCTTATCTTCAGTCGACCCAACTGCGGTACCGGGCGCGGCAATTGTGATGCCGAGAACAGGGCTGCGATTTGCCTCAATCAACAGCTTTAATCGCTCACCCCCTGGTAGCAGTGCCATTGAGAGGTCGCTGACATGAAGCGCAGCTTCGGCAAGGTGTCGTTCCGCATTTCGCAAACGCGCCTGAACTTCGATGTTGCCGGATTTCTCTGCCATCCGTTTCTGCGCCACCAACACAGCACGTTGGTGCAACAATTCCTCGGCCATTCGCAATTCTTCAGCTTTTACAGCGGCGTCGTCCTGAGCCAGAGTCGGCACACACAATAACGCGAGTGCCAACACCGTTATTGTCATTCTCAAAATTCTCATCTTTGTGCTCCCGGTCCTGCGTGCCTTAACCCCACCGTTTTCAGCTTCTCGCAGGACTCCAATCAAAATGCCATTCGTTGTGCCTGCGCCCTGCGCAGGTCCAACAGTGAACTCATCAACCTGACTCGCTGGCGCCAGAAAATTTCTCTCTCCATCGGACTCAAACGGCTCTCCGGATGATTCAATCGATAGTCAATCGCTGCTATCCGGTCTTCAATCTGCACAATCGTCGCTGCCGTATCAGCGCGCACCAGGCTCGGCTGGCCTGGCAATGCGCGCAATTCTCTCTCGATCTGTCGCGACTGCACCATCAAAGTACTCAAATTGGTCGGCGTACCTGCGTCCACGGCTGTCAGTGGCGGTTCTGTCTCAAATGACTGTGGACCGGGCTCAATCCCCGGTGTCATCGGAATATTCAACACGACGAGAACCACGGCCGCAGCGATGCCGGCACCACTGAGCCATTTGGCCGTCTCAAAATAGCGACCTTTAAACAGACCCTCCGCACGAGCTTGTGATTCGATTCGCTTCCAGACCTCTCGCGGCGGCGGCGTATCTTCAAGTGCCTGCAGCGCACTCTGAAACACATCGCGCTGGGCAACGCTCAAACCTGTGTTCATCGTCTCGTCCGGTGTCTCGTCATTTTCATTCATCGTCAACTCAATCCTGTCCTTGCGAATCTTCAATAACTTCCCAGCGCGGTTTCGTGCATGCCTGTTTTCGCGCTGCCACGCTTGATATCCGCATCGAGCATGGGCCTCAGTCGCTGGTAAGCGCGGGACAACTGCGACTTCGAAAAACTTTCAGTCTTGCCCATCATTGCGGCAATTTCCTTGTGCGTGAATCCTTCGACATCGTGCAACCAAACCACTGTCCTGCCGACTTCCGGCAAGTTCGCCAGGGCCGCGTCGAGATCAATCGCCTGATCCTGTTGCGCCGCATTTATGGACAGACCGCGTTTCTCGAATGTCATCTCTTCCCAGTCGTCGTCCAGACTCTGACCGCGACTGTGCCAGGCAGAGCGTAGAAACATCAGCGCCTTCGAAACCGCGATCCGCCGCACCCAAATGCCGAGTGGTGCCTCACCGCGAAACTGTCCTATGCTGCGAATGACCTGAATAAAAGTGTCTTGCAGCAAATCCTCAGCCTGGGCAGGCACACGCGTGAATCGCAGGCATACCGAGTACACGGGGGCTGAGAATGCACGGTAGATGATCTCGTGCGCCTTCGCGTCTCCGCGGGTCGCGCGCTTGACGATCGCCGGGTCAATCTGGATATCAGTAAACTTGCTCATGTCTTGTATTTAAAGATGCAGCCGGTCAAAAAAAGGTCGCAGGTATTATGACTATTGTGTGGCGGGCAGGTATTCACCTGCCTATACTATGCGCCATTCCTGTTGGGGCAGCGACATATGGGGTCGCCAGCAGGAATGATGTAGCCGGGGTGGCGGAACTGGTAGACGCGCCGGATTCAAAATCCGGTTTCTTTACGGAAGTGGGGGTTCGATTCCCCCTCCCGGCACCACCATCGCAGGATGCATTTCACCATGAATTTCTGCTCAAGCTGTGGCGCGCGGGTCGCAAAGAAAATTCCCTCGTGAATTTCTGTTCTGACTGTGGCGCTTCGGTCGTGCGGAAAATTCCTCACGGCGATACCCGGCATCGGTGGGTTTGCGCAAGCTGTGAAATCGTACACTACCAAAACCCGAAGATTGTGGTCGGCTGCATTCCTGAGCGTGACGGCAAGATCCTGCTGTGCAGAAGAGCCATTGAGCCAAGAACCGGTTTCTGGACTGCGCCAGCAGGCTTTTTGGAAGTTGGCGAAAGTATCGCTGAGGGTGCAGCACGGGAAACGCTGGAGGAAGCCTGTGCGGAAGTCGAAATCGGCCACCTGTTTGCCTCGGTCGATGTCGTTTACGCCGGGCAGGTGCACTTGTTTTTCACCGCCACTTTGCTAGGCGACTTTGCTGCCGGCGAAGAAAGTCTTGAAGTAGCGCTTTTTGATATTGCCGATATACCCTGGAAGGACATCGCTTTTTCAAGCAATCGGTTTGCGTTGGAACAGTATATTGCGGATGCTGGAAGCAATAATGGCGTGCACCATCTTGTAATCAAACACCGCAGTCCGACAAGTCCCGTACCAATCTGACAGACTATTTTGAAAAATCGTCGGGGATAGAAACTACTTTGTCGCCTTGGCGATTGCCTCGCTCAACTGTGCCGCCGGCAAGTAACCACTGAATAGCGTGCCGTCTTCAAGCACGATCGCGGGTGTTCCCCTTAGACCGACATCCTGCCCTACCGCGTAATGCCTGCTCACAGTGCTCGAATCACATGACCGCGTTGGAAAACTTTCTCCAAGTTTGGCAAGTGTCAGCGCTTCGTTTCTGTCATCGGCACACCACACGCTTTCCGCTTTTGCCCATGATTCGGTGGTTGGACCGTTACGCGGATAGAGGAAATATCTGATTTCGATGCCCTCATCCATGTACTCATCGATCTGGCTGTGCAGGCGGCGACAATAACCGCAGTCAATATCCGTAAATACGGATACAGAATGTCGTACGTTTTCCGGGGAAAAAACAATCAACTCGTCATTCGACATGCTTGCCATCATCTCGGCACGCGATTCATTGCGACTAAGTTCAGACAGGTTAGTTGAGGTCTCAAGGTCGATCAGATCGCCCTGCAAGAGATAACGACCATCGCCCGAAATATAGGCAACAATCGCGCCCTTTCGGACGGTGTACCAACCATCGATCTCGCTGGCGAAAACGTCTGCCGCGTCGATGCCTGAAAACATCTCCGAAACCGTTTTTCGGACATTCTCAAGTTCTGCGGGATCATCTGCCGCGGCGGCCGGAGCAGCCATGCCGGCGAGAACAGCCAACGCGGCCAGTGCCGTTAAGCCTGTTCGCAAAAAATTCATCATATTCTATTCCTTGTGCCGCACCTGTGGGTCGACAACCGCTAACTTTAGCGCCTGCGGAGTCAGTAGCTTATGACTTCTATCAAGGCAAGCGGTTCCGCCAATTATTCAGCCAATCTAAGGCGGCGGAATTGTACCAAAGGATACTGGCAGATATTGCGGATTTCAGATTGTGTACGCAAACACGGTTCCGGTCAGATTCGCGGCGTTAGCCTCTCGGATGATGCTGCCCATGTAGTTCTTTGAGCCGCTCGCGTGCCACATGAGTATAGATCTGCGTTGTAGACAAGTCGCTGTGACCGAGTAGCAGTTGCACGACCCGCAGGTCGGCGCCGCGATTCAGAAGGTGGGTTGCGAATGCGTGACGCAGGCTGTGTGGGGATAATCCCTTGCCAATCCCGGCTGCCTGTGCGTAGCGCTTGATGATGTGCCAAAACGCCTGGCGGGTCATGCGATCACCGCGTCGGGTCGGAAAAAGGTAATCGGATTGTCGCTCGAGCAAGATTTCCATGCGCGGCCCATCGATAAAACGGCACATCCAGCGTTGCGCTTCTTCGCCCAACGGAATAAGTCGCTCGCGATCGCCTTTGCCAACAATACGCAATACACCCTGGTTGAAATTAACTTGTGATTGTTTGAGGTTGATCAACTCAGATACACGCAGACCTGTTGCGTACAACAATTCCAGCATTGCCCTGTCGCGGTGACCCAACGGCTCGTCCGTGTTCGGTGCCTGCAACAACGAATCGACTTCCTCTTCCGACAATGTCTTGGGTAGTGAACGGCCGATACGTGGCATCTCGATATCTGCAGTCGGGTCAGTGTCGCGCAATCCTTCACGCATGATGTAACGAAAGAAACGTCGGAAACTTGAGAGTTGCCGGGCAGTCGATCTGGGTTTGGCGCCATTTTTAACGCGGCCGGCAATGAATTCGAGCAAATCGGCTTTTTCAGCAACTTCGATGCGGACATTTTTTTCTGCCAGGCATCGACTGAGCGTCATCAAATCAGCACGATAGGCACCCAGAGTATTCGCAGACAGGCCGCGCTCCATCCAGATAGCGTCCAAAAACCGGTCGACCAGTTCTTCCGAACCGGAATTGGGTTTGCTCGCATTGTCAGATTGACTACTCGTCATAGTATCCATCAAATTCCCGCCATCCATGGCTTGCCGGTAAAGCAAAGTTCACGCCAAGCGATCCGGTGCTGATACCATAACGGCCAAAAGCAAAAACCGAATCGCAAATTCCGTCTGTTCGCTTGCCTGGCAACGGATTTCTCGAGGAATTAAGTATGATAGGCCCCCTTCGCAACCGGCGTGATCGCTGTCACAGATTCATTGAGGCATTAACATAAAGTGACCGGTGTCTCAGTTGGAACAGCCGAACAGGCCCCTCCAGAGCAGCAATTTGACCGCCATGACTGATTCTGCGCCAACGACCGCGTTGGGCATCGCCGGCATTTTGTATGGCGTCTACGCATGGTTTGTATTCGCCTTATGCATCATCTGCGCAATTTTGTGCGCAGTTATCGTCCCTGGACTGGGACGGCGGCGACGATGTGTGTCTTTTCTGGCCAGAATACCGTTACGCCTCGCCGGCATTGCAACGACGATTACCGGTTTGGAAAATCTGCCGGCCGGAGACTGTGTGGCGGTCGCAAATCATGCCAGCAACATAGATGGCATCGTACTGATGGGCCACCTGCCGCCCATATTTTCTTACGTCGTTAAGGGTGAGATGCAGCGCTTTCCCTTCGTCGCGTTTCTGTTACGCAGAGTTGGCTCGAGATTCGTGGAACGATTCGAGATATCAGCCAGTGCCCGCGATGCGCGCAAACTTCTCAAGGCCGCCAATACCGGTGAATCTCTCGTTGTCTTTCCGGAAGGAACATTCATTACGACGCCTGGGCTCGGTCGTTTCCGCGCCGGCGCATTCGCCGCCGCGATTAGCGCCAGCGTGCCACTTGTGCCCGTTGTCATTTCCGGCGCTCGGTACATCATGCCCGCCGCCAGTTTTTTTCCGCGCCGTGGACGCTTGCGAATCGATGTGCTCGAGCCGGTCGAACCATCTGATCCGGCATTTGCCAATAGCAAAACACTTGCGGACGCGGCACGACAAAGCATCCTTGCGGTACTGGATGAGTCGGATCTGCAGACCGGGGACGATCGGTAGTCCGGCAGCATTGCACGCTGGCGAGAGATGCGAGACAGTAGCGCGGCCAATTGCCACATACATTAGTTCAGGATGTTAAATGAACCAGGATTCAGTCGTTATCGTCGCTGCCCGGCGCACGCCTATGGGTGCATTCCAGGGTGATTTGGCACCGCTAAGTGCCACCGACCTGTCGGCCGCGGCAGCGCGGGCGGCACTAGAGGACACTGGCCTTGACGGCGCACAGATCGACGAAGTTTTGCTTGGATGCGTACTGCCCGCCGGACTAGGCCAGGCGCCCGCGCGCCAGGCGGCGCTTGGTGCCGGCCTGCCCATCGGCGTGACCTGTACCACGGTCAACAAAGTTTGCGGGTCCGGCATGAAGACCACCATGCTGGGCCACGACCTGATTCGCGCAGGCAGTGCAAACATCGTGCTCACCGGTGGCATGGAATCCATGAGCAATGCGCCTTACCTGATGCCCAAAGCACGTAGCGGCTATCGAATGGGACATCAGCAAGTGCTTGATCATATGTTTCTCGATGGCCTGCAGAACCCGGCTGACGGCAACATGATGGGCCACTTTGCGGAAATCACTGCGGAGAAGTACGCTTTCTCGCGCGCGCAACAAGATGCGTTCGCGATTGAATCTGTGACCCGCGCAAGACGCGCCGCAGCCGATGGACATTTTGACAATGAAATCGTGCCAGTCACGGTGAAGAGCCGGAAGGGCGAGACGACTGTTGCCCAGGACGAAGGGCCGAGGGTCGCAAACATCGAAAAAATTCCGACACTTCGAGCCGCGTTCAAAAAGGATGGCACAGTCACTGCGGCCAGCTCGTCATCCATATCTGACGGAGCAGCGCGAGCCTGATCCTCATGGGCCGGAACGATGCGCGTGAGCGTGGAATTGAAGTGCTGGCAACTATCGCAGGCCACTCCGGTTTTGCCCACCAACCGGAATGGTTTACCACCGCGCCGGTTTTTGCGATCAGGGCATTGCACGAAAAACTGGGTTGGGACGAAGACTCGGTAGATCTGTACGAAATTAACGAAGCATTCGCCTGCGTTACGATGGCCGCGATGCACGATGTCGGCATCGATCACGGCAAAGTGAACATCAATGGTGGCGCTTGTGCGCTCGGACATCCCATTGGCGCATCGGGTGCAAGAATTATTGTGACCTTGCTGCATGCACTGAGAAAGCGTGGCGGCGGCAAAGGAATCGCATCGCTTTGCATTGGCGGCGGCGAGGCTGTTGCAATTGGCATTGAGGTCGACAGTCAGTGAATCGAACGGCAAGAATCAAACAACAATTTATTCGGAGGTAATAATGGAACTCGCATCAGCCAGGGCTGTAATTTCGGGAGGTGCATCTGGCCTCGGGTTGGCAACCGCAAAAAAGGTCATAGACGCCGGCGGTCATGTCACGCTACTCGACGTCAATGACGAGCAAGGCGAGCAGAGTGCTGCGAATCTCGGTGCTCGAGCACTCTACGTACACACCGACGTATCCGTAGAGGAACAGGTTCAGGCAGCTATCGCGAGCGGTGCTGAATTCATGGGCGGTATCTCACTGGCAGTCAACTGTGCCGGTATCGTCGGCGCAGCCCGTGCGCTGGGTCGTGAGGCACCGATGCCCGGTGAGTTTTTTCTGAATACGATCAAGGTTAATCTCTTTGGCTCTTTTCTCGTGGCCAAAGAAGCCGCCAACATCATGCAGCAAAACGAGCCAAACGATGACGGCGAGCGCGGTTTGATTGTCAGTACAGCTTCCGTCGCCGCTTTCGAGGGCCAGATCGGGCAGGTTTCCTATTCTGCGTCCAAAGGCGGCGTGGTCGCGATGACGCTACCGCTCGCGCGCGAATTCGCGCGCATCGGCGTTCGGGTCAACGTCATTGCTCCTGGAATATTCATGACCCCCATGGTGGCTGGCATGCCGCCTGAATTACAGGAGTCACTGGGCGCTCAGGTACCGTTTCCATCACGCCTTGGCAGGCCTGACGAATTCGCGGACCTGGTCACCAGCATCTATGCAAACGCGATGATCAATGGCGAAACGATTCGTATTGATGGCGCGATCAGGATGCAACCGAAGTAGTTACTCGCCGGCAGAATGCGCAAGCCTGAAGCGGCAACGTTAACTCAGGCGCAAGCGGATCACATGCCCGAATAATTCGGCCCACCGCCTCCTTCAGGTACGGTCCAGATAATGTTCTGTTTCGGATCCTTGATATCGCAGGTCTTACAGTGCACGCAATTCTGTGCATTGATCTGGAATTTCGGTTGCCCGCTAACTTCAATAATCTCATAGACGCCGGCGGGACAATAGCGCTGTGCCGGTTCATTAAACTCGGGCAGGTTGTAAGCGACGGGAATAGATTCATCTGTCAGTCTGAGATGTGAGGGCTGGTCCTCTTCATGGTTGGTGCTCGACAGGAAGACCGATGACAGGCGATCGAAGGTGATTACGCCGTCGGGTTTGGGATACTCGATGACTTGTGTTGCGACTGATTTTTTTAGTGAATCGTGATCCGCAGTCGGGTTTCGCATCGTAAAGGGCAGTTTGCCACGAAAAATATTCTGGTCAACGAAGGTAAATGCGGCCCCCAGAAACGTGCCAAATTTATGTAGTGCCGGACCGAAGTTGCGCACCCGGTGAAGTTCATCACGCACCCATGATTGTCGAACGCGTTCTTCGTAGTCAGTCAGTTCGGCATAGGCCCCGCCAGCGCCAATTGATGCATACACACTTTCTGCCGCCAGCATGCCGGTTTTAATGGCCGTGTGTGCTCCCTTGATCTTCACACCATTCAGGAATCCCGCATCGCAACCCACCAACACGCCACCCGGGAATGTCAGCCTGGGCAGCGATTGCCAACCGCCCTTGTTGACCGCGCGCGCGCCATAAGCGATGCGCTTGCCACCTTCGAGGTAAGGACGAATTTTGGGGTGCAGTTTCCAGCGCTGAAACTCCTGAAACGGCGCAAGGCTGGGGTTGGTGTAATTCAGCGCAACGATGAAGCCGGCAAAAACCTGGTTGTTCGCCGCGTGGTACAGGAAACCACCGCCCTCGGTCTTGTTATCTAGTGGCCAGCCCATCGTATGCACGACCAGGCCCTCATCATGCTTGTCGGGCTCGATCTCCCAGATTTCCTTGATGCCGATTCCATAGTGTTGCGGATCAGCGTCCTGACGAAGGTTGAATTTATCCATCAACGCTTCGCCGAGATTGCCTCTTACGCCCTCGGCGAAAATCGTGTATTTGCCAAGCAGTTCGTAGCCGGCCTGGTAGCCGGCCTTATGTTGGCCATCTTTGGCAATTCCCATGTCACTGGTTGTTACGCCCTTTACCCGGCCGTCGTCGTCGTACAGAACTTCTGCTGCTGCAAATCCCGGAAATACATTGATGCCAGCCGCTTCGGCCTTATCACCCAGCCACTGACAAAGGCGGCCGAGGCTGATGATGTAGTTGCCGGCGTTGTGCATGGGTGATGGCAGGAAAAGGCCCGGGACACGGATCGCTTTCTTTTCACCGGTCAGATAGTGAACGATGTCGCCTTTTACAGCAGTCGTCACCGGCGCGCCCTGCGATTGCCAATCCGGAAACAGTTCATCCAGTGCGCGCGTCTCGAAGA
>QIHS01000172.1 GCA_003229095.1 Woeseia sp.
CGCCTCAAATGATCCATACGGTGGCGGCCCTTGATTACAACCAGGTCATTCGGATGAAGGCGCGGGAGCAAATAGTCGGCGCATTGTTTTACGGTCGCAAAGACACGGGCAGCATCTGGCAGTGCAGACTGGTCCAGTTCACTAACCAGTGAGCCAACCAACAATATCTCGTCGGTATAAGGGCGTACTTTTTCTATAAACCGTGCATAGTAGTCCTCGGGTCTGTCGGAACCATAACTTATGGAGCCAAGTACGACGAATTTCGAACCATTTTTCGTTTCACATGCCTGCAGATAATCGACAATTGTGACGAGTGATCCTTCGGATGCTTTGAAATCGTCCAGCAGAAATCCAACACCGTCATCGTGTTCTGTGTATTGCATGCGGCCCGGTACACTTGGCACTTCAGCGATGGCGGCAGCCGCTGTACCCAGGGAGAGGCCCAGTGCGCGACCCACTGCGATCGCAGCCAGCACGCCGTAGGCACTGTGCGTGCCGTGCAGTTGTGTTGCAACAGTCTGCGTGCAGCCATTTGCGCGAACTTCAATGCCGATCGGTTTCGGCGGACAGTTCGTTATGTGGATTGCCCGCACGTCTGCGTGCTTCGACATACCGTAGGTGAGAACCTTAGCATCGGTTTCGTTGACCAGGACATCGAGCTCCGGTTCGTCGGCGTTCAAAATCGCCCAGCCCGTTGCAGGGAGGTTGCGGATTATGCAGGCCTTCTCCAGGACATGCTGATGTGGTGTCGCGAAATCCTCAGAGTGATCGGAACGAATATTGGTAATCACGGCGATATCAGGCCGAAACAACCGGACCGGGCGCGCCATGCTGCCCGGTCCGCTCATGCCGATTTCCTGCAAGCAAGCTGTGTGTGACGGTGACGTTCTTAACAAGTTCTTGGCGGCGGCATAGGTACGATTATTTGTGCTGGGGTCGTTACATATGGAGCCGCGCTGCGTGAGAACGGCGGCGATCAAAGCCTTCGTCTGCGTTTTTCCCAGACTTCCGGTCACACCGACGAATCGGGGTTTGTTTAAGGTTCTGCGATAGAGATACGCCAAGCCGATTGCAGGAACCTGATGCATGAGCTTGACCGGACGCTTATATTTGTCCCAGAGGAACGATGTCCTGGACTTGAGAGTCATAAAGAGGTCTTTCGTCTACGGTTAGCGGACAATGCTTTTGTGTTGATTCGAAATCTAGTACATTTGTCGGTCAAGTACGCATGAATCGTTTGTCCGGGCAACACAGTGTGTTGTGCTACTGCCCACAAAGGAATTGAGAGATTTAACATATCCTGCCATAAAGCGCTGTCTGGCGTATACAGAAACTTTGTTCGTTCCACCGCTTGCCAAATTGTATCGTCCCTTGCTGGGTAGTACCCGATTCATCGCAGTCACGGGCAGTTGCGGCAAGACCACAGCGAAAGAGTTGATTGCCGATGCTCTGGCGTGCCAACTAGCCGACGCATCGCAGCTTCGATAGCAACAACAAGTACTTCACTGTCGCGAGAACAATTCTTGAATTGCGACGACGCCACAAGAATTGCGTTCTCGAACTTGGTGCGAGTGGTCCCGGTAGTCTTAGGTGCGGAGTGGCACTACTCAGGCCGCATATTTCAGTAGTGACCACGATTGGACAGGATCATTATAAATCCTTCCGCGGCGCGGAGGCTGCGGCGGTCGAGAAACGGCAACTCGTTTCCAGCCTCAGAGAGGATGGAATAGCGATACTCAATAAAGACGACCCGCTAGTGATCGCAATGGCAGAGGTTTGCCGGGGCACGGTGCTAACCTACGGCCTCGATGTTGCTGCGGACGTCCGGGGCAAGGTGGTAGAGTCAAGATGGCCGGATTGCCTGTCGATGATGGTGTCGTACCAGAGTGAAGAGACATTGGTGAGGACACGGCTGCTGGGCGCGCACCTTACCACACCGGTTCTGGCTGCATGCGCAACCGCGGGCGTGTGGCATTCCGCTGGCTGCTGCTGCAATAGCAGAGTCAGCGCCGGTCTTCGGTCGTATGTCGAGTGAGCGAATGAAAAACGGCGTCACATTTATCCATGATCATTTTAAAGCGCCACTCTGGACGATGGATTCAGTGGTGGCATATTTGGGCGCAGCCCGCGCACGACGCACCTTCATCGTAGTCGGGACATTGTCAGACTACGCTGGCGCTGCAGCAGCGAAATACCGCCGGTTGGCGAGCAGCGCCCTGGAGCATGTTGACCATGTCGTATTCTGTAACCATCATGCGTCAAGATATTTGCGAAACCTGCGCGAGAAAAACCCGGATCGACTACATCTTTTTGCGGGTACGCGCAAGGCTGCAGATTTCATCTCCGAAGTTGTCAAACCCGGCGACCTGGTATTGTTAAAGGGTTCGCTTCGTGCCGATCACCTGGAGCGGGTCGCAGCGAATTATCGGTCCTCGGTACAGTGCTGGCAATCCGGTTGCGGGCGTGAAGGGTTTTGTCATGAGTGCGATCTAAGGAATGTGCCTTCCGATTGACAATATAGGGTAGATTTCTGAGGCGGACGAATCTCAGAACAGGGACTGTAATGTGTCGTACCGGCGGTTTAAGGTTGGCCTGCCGTTTCGATACAATACTGTAAGAGTGGAGTATTGTCGGAATATGTCGAATATGACTTTATCAAACAGTATACGAGCCCGTTTGGCAGCCCGATTCAAATACGGGCTAGTGACCCAGGAAATTCTCGATCGGCTCACTCGTTGCGGTGTGTGCTTTTATCCGTATTTCCTGGTTCGCGAGCTGCCGATGAAGCGTGCCGAATTGGCTGAACTCGGAGACAGGTTCGAGTCGCGATTTCTGGAGCCGGTCGAACTGGTCGAGGTTAGCAAAATGCCGCAGCGGCTACGGGACCTGGCCCGACTCGAAAAGAGATTGCAGCACGGAAAATGCTTCGGTGTTTTTGTATCTGGGCAACTCGTGGCCTACACCTGGTACTCGTCGGATAAAATTCCGGTAGTGAACGGTGGGCTGGCGCTTTGTCCATTACCGAAGAACACGTTGTATCTGTACGATACGTATGTGCGACCCGAGTTTCGAGGTCAGCGAATCGCCGGGTTCATGCGCCATCAATTGCACCGGGCGCTCGCGACACAGGGGGCAAGCAGTTTCATCGGCATAACGTTGGCCTTCAACAAGTCATCGAGACGATTCAATTCGAAGTTCGGTGCTCAGGAATTCGAGATGCGGCTGCTGTTTACGATTGCGAAGCTGGGAGGCGTTGACATGCGCTTGTCTCAACGTGAGAAATTTGCAGAGACGCCGCGATTCAAGCGTCTCCCACATGCTGCCGGTCGGGATCGTTAAAGTTGCCGTGATGATTTCCGACAGTGTACGGGTTGCGATCAATCTCGTGACGCTGCAGCGGAGCCAATGGTGGCGCGCAGACGAGGTCAGGAAGTTTCAGGAGCGGGAACTCCTGCAGACGCTGCGATTTGCTGTAACCTCGGTCGCTTATTACCGATCTTTGGGAATTCGGGCCACGGACATCATGACTAGCGCCGATCTGCAGCGCTTCCCGATACTGACGAAACGGATACAGCAGGATAATCAGCTGCATTTGCTGGCCGACGGTACGACGCTCGATACATGTATGACATCGACCACGTCTGGCAGCACTGGAGAACCCACGACTGTCGCATTCGACAAGCGCTCCTGGTTGCTTTGCAAATATGCGCTCAAGATTCGTCGTATGCTTGCATTCAATCTCGGTATTGGAAAGCGTGTATTGCTGGTTTCTGAATTGCGCACCGATGAGGTCGAGACGGATTCGCGCGTTTTTGGCCGTGGACTTGTATTCGGTCAACGATATGTATCGATTCACGATCCGGTGCATACAGTGATCCCGATTTTGCGAGAATATCGCCCGCATGCAGTTTACGCTTCGCCGTCTTTTCTGGCAGAGTTACTCGAATATTGTGAGCACCACGAAGTATCTCTTCCCCGGCTTGATGTGATTTTCACGAGTTCCGAGGTGCTTGGCAACGCATTGCGTGAACGGCTTATAAACTTTTTCGATGCAAAGGTGTGCGATGTCTACGGCAGTACAGAATTCAAGGAAGTAGCATGGCAGTGTGAGCGTGCGCACTACCACATCAATTTCGAAAGCACGTGGGTAGAAATTGATGGAGCAAACGAAGACGATGGCTGCGGCACGGTGCTGCTTACCACCTTGGTCAATCGTGCGATGCCCTTGATTCGTTACCGTGTAGGTGATCGCGGACGGCTTGGAAGCGGACCCTGTGCCTGCGGTCGTGAAGGGCCATGGATCGAGACTGTGAGCGGTCGGGAAGTCGATATGCTCGAACTCCCGAATGGCCAGAAGGTGTCACCCTATTTGCTAACGTCGATCATTGAAACGGACTCCGCAGTTCGCCGCTACCAGATCGTTCAGGTCGGACCAGCGAGACTGGAAGTACGTTATCTGTGTCAGCCAGCCGGGCGAGTCGATGAGCAAGGACTGGCACAATCTCTGGTTTCACTGCT
>QIHS01000002.1 GCA_003229095.1 Woeseia sp.
GCCGATTCAAGCAATGCGGCTGCTTCCTGAAGTTGAGCTTCAGACACGTAGCTTTCACCTTCCAGCTTTTCCCGTGCAGCGAATTCGAGTTCCCTTTGCTTGACAGTTGCGACCGCCTGGGCAAGTCGGGCGGTCCGATCGCGCTCGTCGAGCCGGACAATAATTTCGCCCATATCGAGCCGGTCGCCGCGGGCAGCACCTACTGAATCAACACGGCCGTCTGTTTCCGCATTGAGCTCGACTGTGCGTGCTGGTGCGGTCCGGCCGTTGACTGATCTGCGGACTGGCTTCTGACGCGTACGCTCGCCAGCACCTCTGACGGAGTCGCGGCAGTCGCCGCAGCGCTCGTATCTTCCTCGTCGCCGAAAATGGATCCGCTGATTAGCCAAAGCCCGATGCCGAGCGTAATGCCGGCAGAGATTAGCCAGGACTTGAAGCGCTTAAGGTTGCCCAGGTTCATTCTTGTAACCTTGATTTAGTGTCTTCATTCATTGTCGTGAGCCGGCTGCCAGTCTGATCTTCTCGCCGTCAGAAGAGGTCAGCATGCCGCGGTTGTCTTTAATGTATGTTCGCAACGAGCTCGCAATGTGGCGCCCGAATCCCGCGACAAACTGCGTTCCAATCGACGCTTTACCACCACATCGCTCTGCGGGGCACTCACCAAACAGATTCAGGAAGCCGTCCAGCTCTAAAAGCTTGTTGTCGATGACCTCGTCAATTTGCTCGTCGCTCATCAAGTGTGCAAAACACATCATGGCGAGAAACTCCGAGCGCACCTTGTGCGACGGCTTCGGGTTGGCGAGGCCCTTGTGCAGCTCCTCTCGTCCTTCTTCCGTAATGCTGTAAACCTTGCGGTCCGGCTTGCCGTCCTGCGGCACTTCTTCAAATTCGACGAATCCATTCCTCGCCAGCGTGGCAAGTGCGGGATAAATCGAACCGTAGCCGGCCGGGAAAAAGTGTCCGAAGGTCGACTCAAAACACTTCTTCATGTCGTAACCGGACGCAGGGCCGTCGGTCAACATGCCTAAGCAAACTGTTTTTACATCCATAGTCCAGGTACCGTCGTGGCGGTCCACCATATATCGGGGCGATGTATAGTATCAGTTCGATATATAAATACCAGTGCATAAGGGCCGCAGCTGCGAACACTTAGTAATAAGCAGTAAAAACAATCGGTTATAGTTGATTTTTTCGGTCAGGAGTCATCGCGCCGGGTACAAAAACGGCCTGATGACTGGTGGCAGGCTGGAAAATGGCGCTTAGAGGGTCTTTGTCGCCATGACCGTTATCATGCCGTCGGCCTCAGTTTTGCAGCTGATATCAAGGCCCTGCTCAGTCAGTTGTCGGTCAATGACCGTGCTGTCCAGGCGCAGCTTCAGGTAATCGCTGACCGACATTTTCCACTCGCCTTCCTGCTTTCGGTAAAGGACATCGTGGACGTGCACGACATCATCACGATAGTCCAGGAAGCAGGTAAAAATCTGTTCATCGTTCGCCCGGACCGGAATGAAACGCGCGGCTCCCGTTGGCGCGTGTCCGACATAGTCGCGAATCGCATAAACGAAGACACCACCGGGTTTTAGCGAATCGCAAACGGCTTCGACGACAGAGCGGACAGCTTCCCGATCTGGCAGGTGAACCAGCGTGTCACCCATGCAGACGATCAGGTCGACCGAGTTCTCGATATGCTCCGGGAAGTTTCGTATGTCGTCGCAGATCGGTTTGATGCGAAGCGTACCCGAGTGATCAGCAAGTTCATCCAACAGCGCCTGGCAAAAGTCGATTGCCAGAACGTCGTAGCCCAGTTCGGCGAGCGGCACTGACTGGCAACCCGGGCCGCAACCCAGGTCAACCGCGATTTCGTCGCCATGCGGCGCCAATTTGAGTGTGGCGAACAGGTCGACGTATTTTCGATACGCTGTATCGAAGTCCCCCAAAATCCAGGAATAGACGGACCCAAGAAAACTGTCGTAATGATCCTTAACCCGCATATGCACCGCTTGATTTTGTCAGAGGAAATACTGCGACAAGAACGGATTCATCATACGATTATCAGGATCGAATTGCCGCCGGATCTTGCGGAAGAACTCGAAACGACTGCCGAACACCTGGGCGGGGTAGTTTGCCGGAATTTCACGGGTTTGGTTAAACAACGGTACACCAGCCCAGTGACAGGCGAAATCGCTGAAGTCAATTGCGAAATCGTCCCAGCCGTCGGTTTGTGTTGAAATTACCATGGGTTCATCGAAGCACGGAGATAACAGAGCAGAAGCGTCCTTCCCCAGGCGAAATCCGACAGCCGGCATATCGCATCTGAATCCGCTCTCATTCTGCGTACGAATACAAAAGTCCCTGAATGCCTGAACGACGATGGGAAATTCGCTCGCAGGAAATATCCAGGTTGAGTAACAAAGTTTTTGAGCAGGATAATTGTCTTTCATTCTGCTCATCAGTGCTGTGGCATTGCTGCCGGAATTGACAAAGCGATTGTTAACGACGGTCTGGGTTAATTTGCTGATTCCATCAATCATCTGGTAGCGCATTCCCGACGCTGGAACGATTCGACTGATCGACTTGACAATCTGCGGGAGAACAGCGCTTTCTCCCCAGTTCTTTATCTTCCACGGAATGCGGCGGTCTGCGGTCACGTCTGTCACAGGACGGCGAATATCCAGGTAAACCTGGCCCTGAAACGGCAACAAATAGAACTTCAAACCTACATCAACAGTGCATAGCGTCTCCATGACAGATGCAAACTGATCGAATGAACAACGGCGATGTGATGCTGCGAATATTCGAATCGGACGGACACGCAGCGTTATCTCAAAAATCACGCCAAGCATGCCGAAACTCAGTCGAAAAGTGTGTAACAGATTCTTCTGGTCACTACGTATCTCAAGAACCTTTCCCGCCGGTGTGACCAGCCGCATGCTCTTGACTTGCGACGCAAAAAAAGCACTGTCATCGCCGAACGCCGGACCGATGCATCCGCCTGCCACAGCACCGCCAACCGTGCGGCTCATGTGGTCATGTCCACCTGCGAGTTCCAGTCCTTCACTCGCGAGACTCTTTGCGAGGTGGCCAATGTGAACCCCCGCTTGTACCGTAACTGTGTTCGCGCTGGTATCGATGTTGCAGATTTGTGTGAACGCCGAGACGTTGATCACGGTGCCGGCAGAGGACGATGTGCATTCTGTCGCTGAACTATTTGCGCCCATCGGTCTGAAAGGCGCTGCGAAGTTTGAATCTGGCCCGAGGACGTGTTTTATTTCTTCAACACCGGCCGGTTTGACAACGACCGAATCGGGAATGGATAGCGCCCGATAGCGGCCCGATTGTCGTAATTGTCTGCTACTTCCTGACATCGCTGACTCCAAACTCAATTCGAACGATCGTGAGGTTTGAGTTTTGGCAACAACTAAGCCGGAGGTCACCGGGGAGCGCAGCGGATATTGCCTGGCGAATGCCTTTGCAGCTTGATCGCCATCATAACAAGCGAACAATTCTGTCGTCTTGGCAACCCCGCTGTCGATAGGTTTCCCCTTAGACCGGTGGCTTTGCGACCCTTACTTTCGATAAGGTGTGCCGTTTCAAACTTATCGATATCTTTGCATAGTAAAAATGTGTCTGTCAAACAGTGGCAAGCATTGCTGGTAATCTGTACTGGTACGAACTCATAATACGGCTGAACACCTGATGGAGTATGCCTTTGTGCACCCCAGGCCCGCCACCACAGCACAGGCGAGAAAATCAACGGTCTTGACATAAAAAGCCTGACTCGGATTGTCCACGAAGCACTCAACACCAGCGAGGAAAAAATGCTGCAACAGTTTCCGCCAATGGGCGTCTACGAGACGCTGTTCAAATTTGCCGATGCTACGACCAAATACATGGGAGACTCGGGAACCCACCCGTGGGCACAAGGTTACCCACTGACAACACAATTGCCGGGTGGCCCGGCGTTGCCCGACCGCATTGAGCTGGCATCGGCGGACCTCAAGTACCCAAAAGCGACTGGCGAAATAGAGCTGCGTATTCGCATTGCGGACTACTATAACGAGCATTACGACGCGGGAATTACACCGGAGCATGTCGCGGTGTTCGCTGGTGGCAGACCCGGTATTCTGGCAACGCTTGCTTTCCTGCAGCCGGATGTCGGTATTGCTGTCGAAGAAACCGAGTACACGCCTTACTACGACATGCTGAAACTTCTCAAGCGCAAAGTACACCTGATTCCGAGCAATGCGGAAAACAGATTTCGGCCCGACGCTTCTGACTATGATATTGCGCCGCCGGAAGAAACGTCACAAATCTTCTTGTTGAAAAGCAATCCCTGCAATCCGACTGGTGTCATGACGGGTGGCGACAGCTTGAAAAACCTGGTTCAGCATTATTCGCAGCAAGGACGCGGCGCACTCTTCGACGAAGCCTACGAATTCTATTGCGATCCCGAGCCGGAAAGTGCACTGAAATATATCGACGATATCGATGAGACCGACATTTTCGTTGTTGGCGCCGCTACGAAGGGTTTGCAAGTTCCCGGCATGCGTACTGGTTGGGTTATTGCTGCAGAACGCCACGTCGAGATTTTTCGAAACTACTCTTCGTTCGGAATGGGTGGAATATCCCGTGCCTCACAGCTTTACGTTGCAGAATTGCTGGAGCCGGAGAGGGCGCGGCATGCAAAAAAAGCAGTCAACGAGTTTTTTACAGAGCAGCGAAAACGTTATAGAACCGGATTGGAGACGTTGGGCTTCGAGTTATTTACCGGCGACGGCGGTTTCTACCATTGGGGAAGATTGCCTGGAGATTTATCCGCAGATGAATTTAACGAGCGCCTGTTCCGGCACGATGCAGGAATTCTTCCGGGAGTTCTTTGCGACATGGAGAGACGTAAGGGTGCTGATGGACCCCTGCATGACTTCATTCGCTTCTCTTTTGGCCCGTTAGGTCCGGAGTCATTCGAGAATGACATGGAGATTCTCACAAAATGCGTATAGCAAAAATATTTAGACCGGGTTGCGCAAAATGAACAGGGAACGCCTGCCCGCGGATATCGTTCTCGCCGCAAATCGTATTGGCCCGAGTATCCGGGAAACCCCGATGGATCACTCGCCGTATTTCAGCGAGTTAAGCGGTGCAAACGTCTATTTGAAGCTCGAGAACCTGCAATACACGGGTTCATTCAAACTGCGGGGTGCGTTCAATAAAGTGCTGTTGCTGAGTCCGGAAGAGCGGCGGGCTGGTTGTGTGGCGGCATCAAGTGGCAATCATGGCGCCGCGATTGCCTATGCGATGAATAAACTCGGTGTAACCGGCGTGATTTTTGTGCCCGAACAGACCTCAATGGTCAAAGTTGATGCGATCAAACGATATGGTGGCGTCGTACGACTTTTTGGCACGGACGGGCTCGATACAGAGCAACATGCCAGAGCTTTCGCTGACGAAAACGGCATGGTTTATTTGTCTCCCTACAACGACGCTCATGTCATCGCAGGGCAGGGGTCCTGCGGCGTTGAAATCGCGAAACAATTGGCTAAAATCGACGCCGTTTTCATCGCTGTCGGGGGCGGTGGACTGATCGGTGGTGTTGGCGCATTCCTGAAATCCGTCAATCCAGTGACCGAAATTGTTTCCTGCCAGCCGCGAGCGTCAGCGGTTATGACGGCATCGGTGAAGGCCGGTGAGATTCTGGATTTGCCAAGCGAGCTGACATTGTCGGATGGCACTGCGGGCGGAATAGAAGAAGGCTCAATAACTTTCGACCTCTGTCGCGACATCATTAGCAAGTTCCTGGTGGTGACAGAAGATGAAATTGCGCATGCCATGCGAGAATTTATAGATTCACATCACATGCTGCTCGAAGGCGCGGCGGGCGTCGCGATAGCCGGTTTTCTGCAGGTTGCCAATGATTACAAAAACAAGAACGTCGTCATTCTCATTTGCGGCGGCAACATCAGCCGGGAAACCCTTAAAAAAGTCATCTAAAAACCGGGTCAGAGCCCGTTATTGGGCTCTGACCCGGTTTTAATTCTGATCTAATGTCTTCCCAACGACGGGACGAAAATCGGATAGTGAAATGAGGAAAATCGGACAACTGGCGGTGCTGTTGTTGCTGGCCGGCACTGCACATGGTGCGTCAACCGCATTTGTGAATATAAACATCGTTCCGATGACGTCGGAAATCGTCCTACAGGCGCAGACAGTCGTCGTTACGGATGGTGTCATCGTCTCAATAGGCGATGTTGGCGACACGGCGGTTCCGGATGATGCCGTCATCGTCGATGGCACGAATCGTTTCCTGATGCCCGGGCTTGCAGAAATGCATGGGCACGTCCCGGGCCATACCTCCGCGAACCTGGAGCGTGTGCTGGGATTGTATGTTGCCAATGGCGTAACGACAGTTCGTGGCATGCTGGGTCAGCCCTCACACCTGATTATGCGGGAGGAAATCAGGAGTCGTGATCTGCTTGGCCCGCGGCTCATTACGTCTGGCCCGTCGCTAAACGGTCGCAGTGTCACGAGCGTTGAGCAAGCTGCCGAAATGGTGCACTCACAACATGAGGCGGGCTACGATTTCCTGAAAATCCATCCCGGGCTTTCGCTTGATGAGTTTCTTGCCATCGCCACAGCAGCAAATG
>QIHS01000092.1 GCA_003229095.1 Woeseia sp.
GCCAGATTGGTTTTCTCGCCGTCCAGGCGTGCAACGATAACCGCACAACACGCGTCACCGAAGATGTTGACTGCCGTTCGGCACATGTCCAGCAAACGATCAAACACCAGCAGCACACCGATGGCCTCAGCAGGCAATCCGACTGCCGTCAAAATAATGGCAATTGCCACCAATGAAGCCGAGGGTACACCAGCGACCCCCACAGACGTCATGAGCGCAATAAACACAATCGAGAACTGCACACCAATGGTCAGGTCGATGCCGTAAGCCTGCGCCAGAAACATGGCTGCGGCACATTCATACAGCGCCGTGCCATTCATGTTGACTGTCGCGCCAAGCGGCAGAACAAAACTGGAAATCTTGTTCGACACGCCCGCGTTTTCCTCGACGCGTTCCATTGTCACAGGCAGCGTGGCTGATGAAGATGCGGTCGAAAACGCTGTCAGCATTGCCGGGGCCATGACAGGAAACATTTTGTAGGGATGTACCTTGCCGACGAATCTCAGGAACAGCGGCATGACGACCAAAACGTGAATAGCCAGCGCCATCAGGACGGTGCCAGCGAAAACGGCCAGCGGCCCGACTCCGGAAAAACCCGCTTCGGCCACCACCTTGGCGACCAGGCCAAATACGCCGATGGGCGCAAACTTCATGATCCATTCCGTCATACGCATCATGACGTGAAAAACACCATCCCAGAATTTGTACATCGACTCGGACAGCTCGTGCGTGACTTTTGTCATGAAAAAACCAAACAAAAGCGCAAAGAAAATTATGCCGAGCATCTGCCCGGTGGCGGCAGCTGCAACGATGTTAGGTGGAACCATGCTGTGGAAGACTTGTGCCACATCTCCCGGGCCGCGGCCTTCTGCGACCGCCGCGATATCCGCGCCGGAAGCATCGAGCGCTAACAGGTAGCCTGCCGGCTCACCATCGACGTAGCCCGGACCGATCACGTTGATCAGCAACAACCCAATGCAGGTCGCCGCCAGAGTAGTGGCGAGATAAAACAGCAGTGTGCGCCCACCTAGCGCACCCAGGTTGCCGCCCGATCCGATGCCGGCAACGCCGATAACGATCGACGAGAAAATCAGGGGGACAATGATCATTTTCAGCGCGTTGAGAAACAACGAGCCAACGTAGCCAAAAACACCAAGCGCGCTGATGCCGAGAAATGACGGATCTTCGACTCCTGCGGCAATAGCTGAATTAACAAACCAGCCCGCGATTCCCGCCAGCAGAATGGCAATCAAAATCTGCCAGTGCAGTTCCAGTTTGGTCATCGACAAATCCCCCAACAATGCATTTTTTTTGTGTAAGTCTTTATTGTTGCGCAAATCTCTGTCGGCAACGGGCCGACAGGAACATCATACGGTGCTTACTGTAGCAAATCAGGCCCGGTCAGCACGTCCTCGTTTCGCTCGATGTCGGCGTTGTGCATCAACTCCGTAACAAACGCGTTGAGATCGGCATTGCCGGCCTGTGCCATTAACTCGTTCTTACGCTGGTCGCGTTCGGCCAGCGAAATGGCCTCCGGCCTGCCCGGAATGACGGCGGTGAGCATATAAACGGCGTAATCACCAATGGTGGTAACAACACTGCCCATGCGTCCATTTCCCGGAGCGGGCTTCTTCGTGCGGAAAATTGCGTCGAGCACAGCCTTGTCGATGCTATCGTCAAGCCGCCCGACGACAACATTCGGTGTGTAGGTCGCTTCCAGCTCGTTGGCCATATCGGCAAAATCACGGCCTGCCTCCAGCGCTTCGCGCAGGCGACGTGACCGATCTTCAATCATGTTCACCGCGCGCTCCGACTGCAACGCAAACTCGATTGACGTCCGAACCTCATCGAGCGGCTGGCGTGCCCGCTCATGATGCTGCGTAACCTTTATAACAACCGATCGATTTACATCAACCTCAATGACGTCACTGATCTGACCCTCAAGCAGTGCCCGTGGATCGAATACCGCCTCGATGACCGATTGATTGTCAGCAAACGGTTCGCCGCCGGAACGTGTGTAACCTGTCACTGCCTGGACCGCCAAGCCACTGGAAGCCGAGATAGATTGCAGCTCGGTTGCATCAAAGAGCGCATCTGAAAGTTGTCGCACCAGTTCGCGTGTGCGGACTTCAACACCTTGTGCCCGAAGTTCCTGCAGTAACTCGCCACGAATCTGGTCAAGAGGCAGCGGACCGCCATCGAGAATTGAATCAAGCCGAAGAATATGAAAACCGAAGTCAGTGCGAACCGGGCCAAGTACCTCGCCCGCCGCCATTGAAAAGATTGCAGACCCTAGTGCGCCTGGCATCTGTGACTGCATCACTGGCCCGAGATCGCCACCGGTGTTGGCTGTGCCGCCATCTTTGGAGTACTGAGATCCTCAAACGGCTCTCCCGCGTTTACACGCGCCGTCAGCGCAATTGCCTGCTGCTCTGCCGCGACTTCATCGCCATCTTCGACAGTCAGCAGGATATGCCTCGCCTGTCGCTGCTCGTCCCACTGGAAGCGCGAACCGGAATCCTCGTAGTATTGCTGCAGGACATCCTCAGCAATTTCGATTTCCTGGCTTAGCGTCGCCCTGTTGACCTCAAGGAACTCAAAGTCAACTGACTCCTGGGTGTAGAAATCGTCGGGCCGTGCTTCGTAATATGTAGTGACATCCTCTTCCCGGACGACCACAGTATTGGCAAGTGCCACGATATCGAAAACGGCGAGTGTCGCCTGGCGCCGCTCAGCGTACAAATTAAGGTAACGCCGGTATTCGGTTGGGGTGACGAACGCCGTCGCACCGATTCCCCGTAACAGCTGGCCGGTGCGCATTGTGAGCGCCTGTCGTGCTTCGAAATTTCTCGGGTTCAAGGCACGGACATCGAGCCAGGCGTAATACATCTCGCTGCTAAACTCGCCGTTTTCCTGAAACTCCGGTTCCGCCTGAAGGACGTTTGCGATCTGCGTGTCACTGATCCGGTATCCCTCGTCACGAACGTATACTTCAACCATGGTGTCGCGAATCAGTCTTTCCAGCGAGTTCGCTTTCAAAATCTGCCGGGTTTCTACTGGCAGGTTTCCATAGTCGGAAAATTGCAGCAACTGATTCTGGTAGGCCCTGTCGAGCTGGTTGACCGAAATCTCGGTATCTTCGACTTTCGCGGCATAAGCACCGCCCAGAAAGGTGAACTCACCTATGCCAAAGAAAATGAATGAAAAGGCCAGGACGCCTAGCACCACAAGAGCGGGTTTACCGGTGAATCGTTCGCGAATGTCTGACAGCATAATTTTGGTCTGAATTAAGGTATCTGAATGAGTTTGACTAAATGTGCGTCGTTGGAAAACCCGGAGAATAGAGTTCGCGACGACCGCCACAATAGCTGGAAAACTGGCGTGCGATGATACTGCACAGGGCGGCGGAGGCCAAGTGGCGCAAGGTTTCAAAAAAAAACCCCAATCCGCCCACAGTGCCAGGGCTTCCGCAACTGACAGGCGCGGATTGATCTTCAGTGAAAAACCTGATCAACCACGAAGAAGCCACTACCACAGTGCCAAAAAAAACCGGGCCCCTTACGGGACCCGGCATTTTTCGTGGCGGAGTGGACGGGACTACGGGCGCTGGCGGTTCCCGCCAGCGTCCAAATCGGCTGTCCTGCCGATTTGTCGACCCCGCGGGTTCTCGTCCCGGGCAGAAATCTTCGCAAAAAAAACCGGGCCCCTTACGGGACCCGGCATTTTTCGTGGCGGAGTGGACGGGACTCGAACCCGCGACCCCCGGCGTGACAGGCCGGTCTCCATAACCTGGTGGGTGCTGACGGGATCGAACCGCCGACCCTCGCCTTGTAAGGGCGATGCTCTACCAGCTGAGCTAAGCACCCGGTCGGTCCGCAGAAACGTCAGCTAGTTGAAGACGTTTCCGCAGAACTGCAGCCGAAACCGCAAATCAAATCAGACGCTTAAACGACGTCCGACCGACCGATTTTTGCCCCTCCTGCCCGAGGGGCGCGCTAGTTTACTGCTTCCTTCAGGGCTTTGCCAGCCTTGAATCCGGGTACGTTGCTGGCTTTGATCTGGATCGCTTCACCGGTTCTCGGATTGCGTCCCATACGGGCAGCTCGTGCCTTAACTGAAAATGTTCCAAAGCCAACGAGCGAAACAGCACCGCCATTTCTAAGCGTGTTGGTCACGCTTGCGAGTACGCCGTCGACTGCCTTGGTTGCGTCCGCTTTCGACAAACCTGCCTCAGCTGCAACTGCTTCAATGAGTTCTCCCTTATTCATGCATTCACCCTTGATAAAAGTATTCAAAATTAAACAATGCGGAATGCCGCTGAACGGTCCCCGCATCTCCGTGTGCGAACCGACAAAAATGCGTCCGCAATTACCCTTTTTCTCGATGACTCAATAATAAATCACCAATGCCTTGCCACACATAGCTTTCAGCCCGGCAAAGCTCGCGTAAGCTTATACCAAGCGACTATATGAGCGTCAACAAGCCTAGTGTTTTAGCGGCTTTCAGGACTAGTGGGGACGGACAATATCGGTGCTTTTTTCGGCTTTTTCAGCCGCTTTTGACTCCACCTTGGCAGGCGCTGAACTGGCCTTGGGAAGCGGCATGTGTTGCAACGCCACCTCAAGAACCTGGTCTATCCATTTGACCGGAACAATGTTCAGCTTGTCTTTGATGTTCTTCGGAATTTCGACAAGGTCCTTTTCGTTTTCCTGGGGTATCAATACCGTTTCAAGCGCCCCTCTGTGGGCCGCAAGCAACTTCTCTTTGAGGCCCCCAATGGGCAGTATTTCACCGCGCAAAGTGATCTCTCCGGTCATCGCGACATCGCTCCTGACCTTGATGTCGGTTAAAGCCGACACCAGTGCTGTACACATGCCAACTCCCGCAGATGGACCGTCCTTTGGCGTAGCCCCTTCGGGCACATGAATGTGCACATCGAGCTTCTGGTGGAAATCCGGATCGATACCAAGACCCGCCGCACGACTCCTGACAACCGTCATTGCTGCCTGGATAGACTCGGTCATTACCTCACCTAACTGTCCGGTATGGGTAAGTTTGCCCTTGCCCGGCACGACGGCCCCTTCGATCGTCAGCAGCTCCCCGCCAACTTCGGTCCATGCAAGGCCTGTGACCTGTCCAACCTGATCTCTATCCTCTGCTTTGCCATAGCGGAAGCGGCGAACGCCGAGATATTTCTGCATGCTTTTAGGCGTAACGCGTGTCGTCTTGTCCCTGGGTTTCAACAACAGCGATTTCACCACCTTGCGACAGATTTTCGAGATCTCGCGCTCGAGGCTCCTGACGCCCGATTCGCGCGTGTAGTGCTGAATGATGTCGAGAACCGCCGCTTTCGAGATCGACAGTTCCTCATCCTTAAGGCCATTTTCCTTTAACTGCTTCGGAATCAGGTAGCGCATCGCGATATTGAGTTTTTCGTCTTCGGTATAGCCGGGAATGCGGATGACTTCCATCCGGTCAAGCAGCGGCGCCGGGATATTGAGCGTATTGGCGGTGCACACAAACATCACATCCGAAAGGTCGAAGTCGACCTCGAGATAGTGGTCCGCAAAACTCGAATTTTGTTCCGGGTCCAGCACTTCCAGCAAAGCAGAAGACGGATCGCCACGAAAATCCATGGCCATCTTGTCCACTTCATCCAGCAGAAAGAGCGGATTTCGAACCGTGGTCTTGGCCAGGTTCTGGATGATCTTGCCAGGCATCGAACCAATATAGGTGCGCCGATGGCCGCGAATTTCTGCCTCGTCGCGAACACCGCCCAGCGACATGCGCACGAATTTGCGATTGGTCGCCCTGGCAATGCTTTGCCCCAGTGAGGTTTTGCCAACGCCGGGAGGTCCGACCAGGCAAAGTATCGGACCCTTGAGTCGCTTCACCCGCAACTGCACCGCCAGGTACTCCAGAATTCGTTCTTTGACTTTCTCCAGCCCGTAGTGGTCTTCCTCAAGCACATCTTCAGCTCGGGTCAGGTCTTTCAGGGTCTTGCTGCGTTTTTTCCAAGGTGCTTTGAGCAGCCAGTCAATGTAGTTGCGCACGACTGTCGCTTCAGCCGACATGGGTGACATCAACTTCAGTTTGTTGAGCTCCGAGGTGGCTTTTTCATGGGCCTCCTTGGTCATGCCGGCATTTTCGATCTTTTTCTCGAGATCTGCGAGCTCATTCGGCACGTCATCCATCTCACCAAGCTCTTTCTGAATCGCCTTCATCTGCTCATTCAGGTAGTACTCGCGCTGGCTTTTCTCCATCTGCTGCTTGACGCGGCTGCGGATTCGTTTCTCGATCTGCAGCACATCAATCTCACCCTCGACAATACCCAGAATCCGTTCCAGGCGCTTTTTTACATCCTGGATTTCAAGAACACGTTGTTTCTCAGCCAGTTTCAGTGCCATGTGGGCCGCAACGGTGTCGGCAAGACGGCCCGGCTCATCAATGCCGGACAGAGAGGTCAGGATCTCAGGCGGCACTTTCTTATTCAGTTTCACATACTGTTCGAACTGCGCGATGATTGAGCGCTGCAGCACGTCTACCTCACGCTCCTCGCTCCGCTCTTCCTCTTCAAGAATGGTGATCTCAGCCGAGAAATGGTCTGTGACGAAAAGCTCGTCAACTTTGGCGCGCTCGCGGCCTTCGACCAGCACCTTGACGGTGCCATCGGGCAGCTTGAGCAGCTGCAGTATCGTCGCCAATGTGCCAACGCTGTAGAGATTTTCGGGTGCCGGATCATCCAGGTCGGCCGCCTGCTGCGCGATTAACAGAATTTTCTTGCCGGTCTTCATCGCCCGGTCAAGGGCGACAATGGATTTCTCACGTCCGACAAAAAGCGGAATGACCATGTGCGGGTAGACGACAACGTCACGCAGCGGCAACACCGGGACACCCTTGCCATCGTCCACATACGCATCTTCTACTTCATCGTCTACTGCAATTTCTTCTTCAGACACTTCGTATCCTTATACAAAAATGGGGCAGATATTATTGCGCGGACAGATTTATTCCTGAAAACCAATCTGCCTGCGTAAGAAAACCTACCCCGTTTGTGATCATCTATCGTGATCGTCTGTTTTTATCGTTAGTTGTCAGAACCTGTTGCGCGTTCCGGTTGTGCAACGTCCTCCACTGCCGGCTCATCGGACTCGTGAATAATGTAAGGTTGAGTCTCGCCATTGACCACCGCTTCGTCGAGCACCACTTTTTTGGCGGTCGAGGAAGATGGCAGGTCGTACATCGTGTCAAGCAACACGCTTTCAAGAATGGTGCGCAGCCCACGGGCGCCGGTCTTGCGCTTCATTGCTCTTTGAGCCACAGCGCGTAACGCATCATCGCGAAACTCAAGTTCGACCCCTTCCATATCGAACAATTTACAATATTGCTTCGTAAGTGCGTTTTTTGGCTCCTGCAGGATACTGACGAGTGCGTCCTCATCGAGTTCCTCAAGCGTTGCCACCACTGGCAAGCGACCAACAAACTCAGGAATCAGGCCAAACTTGATCAGGTCTTTTGGTTCAACGTCATGCAATAACTCGCCGACGCTTTGCTCTTCGCGCTCGGTCTTTACGTCCGCGACGAAACCGATACCGCTCTTCGAAGACCGGTCCAGGATAATTTTCTCCAGACCCGCAAATGCGCCACCCACAATAAACAGGATATTGCTGGTGTCCACCTGCAGGAACTCCTGCTGCGGATGCTTGCGACCGCCCTGCGGCGGCACCGAGGCAATCGTGCCTTCAATCAGTTTCAACAACGCCTGTTGTACGCCCTCACCCGATACATCACGGGTAATCGAGGGGTTGTCGGACTTCCTTGAAATCTTGTCAATTTCATCGATGTAGACGATACCTGTCTGCGCTTTGTCGACATCGTAGTCGCACTTCTGCAGCAGCTTTTGAATGATATTTTCGACGTCTTCGCCGACATAGCCGGCTTCCGTCAGCGTCGTCGCGTCCGCAATGGTGAATGGCACGTTCAAGAGCCTGGCCAGTGTCTCTGCAAGCAATGTCTTGCCGCAACCGGTGGGGCCGATCAGGAGAATATTGCTTTTCGCGAGCTCGATATCGTCTTTACGGTCGCTGGCACGATCGTCCAGTCGTTTGTAGTGGTTGTAGACAGCGACCGACA
>QIHS01000073.1 GCA_003229095.1 Woeseia sp.
AGCTCATCAGTCGCAAACAGCGGTGTCTTGCCAAACTCTGTCAGGTTCGCCAGCACTGGCACATTGATCGCCGCAGTGAACTGTCGATATTCGTCCAGCGTCGTCAGTGCTTCCGCAAAAATCATGTCGGCGCCGGCGTCAACGTAAGCTGCCGAACGATCAAGCGCCGACTGCTGACCTTCCACCGCGTGTGCATCGGTGCGCGCCATGATCGCAAACTTCTCATCGGTTCTGCCATCAACCGCTGCTTTTATTCGATCGACCATCTCCGCCGTTTCCACCAGCGCTTTGCCTGGACGATGGCCGCAACGTTTTACGCCAACCTGGTCTTCGATATGGCAGGCGGCAGCCCCGGCACGCTGCATTTCCCGCACGGTGCGACCGATCATAAAGGCACTGCCCCAGCCGGTATCCGCATCAACCAGCAACGGCACCTCGGTTGCGTAACTAATGCGGCGAATGTCTTCACAAACGTCATTCAGGGTGGTCATGGCGAGATCCGGCAGCCCGAATGAGGCGTTCGCGACGCCTGCGCCGGACAGGTAGATCGCATTGAAACCGGCATCTTGCGCCAGCAAAGCCGCATAGGCGTTGATCGTGCCAACGACCTGCAGCGGCTGCTCAGCATCGAGCGCCTGCCATAATTTGGCTCCAGCACTCACTTTGCGCTAACTCTCGGGATGGACTCGGGCAATGGCTTCATTCCTGATCTTAATCCGGGCTAGAAATTCCAGCCCGCGATTTTAGCGCAGCCGAGACCGGATCCCCAAATCCCCCCGGGACTATTCGAGGGCCTGATAGACCCGTTTGTTGAAAAATGACCTGAAAGCGACAATCGGTGGGAAAACAGACAAATTTCTCCGTCGATCATAGAGAATTAGGCGGACTCACTGATCTTGTCTATTGTATAAATTCATAACGTCCTCGTAACGAAGACACGTAAGACCGTATCTGGAGCTGCACTGGTAACACCGAACAGCGCACTCGCCTCATACGACCAACCCTGCGTTAATTTTCCGGAAATGGCTGGGCCAATTGAATGATCCTGATTCTCGAAATCCTCGAAATCGTCGCTTGAACCATAGTTGTTGAACATTTGCAGTTGCAACTGGTGACCCGAAGTCAGTTTATAGCGAAGGCTGGTGCGGGTTTGCAAAAAAAGACCGTCGGTACGCTGAGACCCGAGTTGAACCGCTCCCAGAAGCACGCCACGAAATGACAAACGGTCACTCAGATAGAAGTCACTGGTCCAGTTAACGCCAATAAAATCCGCGCGATCATCGGCAAGCTGCACATCGAAGCGCACCGCGGAGTCCCACCCGTGAATCTCATCTTCGCGGAACTGAAATTGAGCTTCGAACTGAACAAAGTCGATATCAAAGTTGTCACCGGGTGTGTCCGCCCCTTGAACAACCACGCGAAGGCGCAGATTTTCCGAAACCGACTGCTGGTAGTGCACTCGACTTGCGAACCGGCTGGGCCGTCCATCCGATGCGGGCGCTGCGGCGAAGCGCGCCTCAAATGCCCGACTGCCTGGTGTCACTTCCGGTCCAAAAACACCGCCTGTATTTTTTGCAAACACGTGTGGCGAGGTGAGCAGGAATAGCAAACATCCAATGACTCTGGACGCCACACTTGTTATTGATGTGCAGGCACCCGTCATCTCGCACGTTTCCTCTTTACTGCGTGCGGCACGATTTACGTCTCAAGGTACAAGACTGTTATTGCTCGATTGGGGAAAGTAGTTCTTCGGCAGTAACCAATTGCCGAACGCCATGTGACCCGGTTTCGTTGAACACATTACCCTTGGCCGCCCATGCGTGCAGTGAGGTGATATCTACTCGCGCACAGCTCGGACGTACGCTCCATGTTACCTGTGCTGGCGAGCACGTTGATTGAGTGTAGCTGGGTCCCGTTGTGGAACCACGGAAGATGACCGGTTCGCCTGTGCCCTGTGGCAGAGACTTCGCCTGATGCATCCCGTCCACAGCACTCCCCACATAGTCGAAGTCGTTAAAATCGAGGGCGTTGGAATCATTCACCACCAGAAACGCCTGGGCTTCAACTCTCAAGATTGGATTAGTGCACGCGTCTGCCAGGCAGGCACCAAGTCCTTCGCCGGGCGCAACATCGCAACTGGAGTGGACCCAATGCACTTCAATCGTATCGCCAGGTTTTACACCTTTCATCGCCCCATTGCCGCCGCTGGGATCCATCAACTCATCTTCAGTCAATGAGCCTGTGTCATTGCATGCGTAGCCGCCGTTGTCACTATCGTTCACAAACACGCTATAACCGGGCGCTTTGTGTTCAGCGTTGGTATGCGTGTGGATGTTACAAAGATTCATTTCAGCCGAGTCCGGTGCGAGTTCGAAAAAGACCGTGTTTGAGCCGCTCGGGTTCGATATATCGCGGGGGGTTTGTGGACCTGCCGCTACACATATATCGCTGTCTGCGCTCGCAGTTTTTACAGGCATCGCCTGGTCCATGTCAGTTGTTGGCGGTTTAGCGTCAGCCATTGAATTATCTGTAGTGTTTGCTGCATCGTTACCACAGGCGGTAAGAAACAAGGCCAAAGCGGCGGTGGCAGCGAAGTATTTAATATTCATAGTTGAAGATAGTCTCTTAAGGTTTTGAGGAGTTGTTTGTCCACGAAGTGCCACGGTTGTGGCGCCGATAACTGTACCAAGAGGCGAAATTGCAATCCCAGACCAACGCCGCTGGATTTGGGTATAGCCTGCCTCGGTAAGATTCTTTTGTAAACCCAAATGAAGAACGCCCGGACGCAGGCGATTCGCATTACCTGCAGCGCATACCGATGCTGCAACACTGATTCAGTGTTTAAGCAGTGCATTGAAGCTGAATAGTCACTTGATGCCGGGCACCTTCGTGCTTTGAATTTCTGTGGTTTTTGCCGGACAAGTCTTGAAGGCAAATACCGGGTCACTTTTCGGTGCAAATCAACAGACTGCGCGAACACTGGACAAAATTCTGATTTTCCCGCTTACTCAACAGAACAATACAAAGAATGAGTGACACAGCTATGACCAATTCACAGCGATTTTCGGCAATTTTCTCCGTTCTGTTCTTGTTGACGATGTTCGGCACAAGCCCGTTGGCGTCGGCACAATCAGCTTCTCTGAGTCTCGAGGAAATTGTCACTCTGAAACGCGTAACCGCCGTGCGCATTAACCCTGCCGGCAATCAGATCGCCTACCTGCTTGCAGTGCACAGGGAGCTTTATAAGGACGATGATGGCAGACCGTATCACGAACTACACGTAGTGGATTTGCAAGGCAATTCTCGGCCATTTGTCAGTGGCAAGATCGACGTATCCGCATTCGCCTGGTCAGTCGATGGCAAATCTATTTATTTCGTCGCCAAGCGTGATCCTGATGCGGAATTCAATTCGTTATTTGAGATCGCGCTCGCCGGTGGTGAAGCAGTGCAAAAATTCACACACCTGAGTTCCATCGGCGCCATTCATCCGTCCCCCGATGGAGAGAGCATCGCTTTCCTGGCAACAGGTGCGGCAGCGGAAAAGAGCGAGGAACTGGCGGCCAAGGGCTTTAAGGCCGTCGTATACGAAGAATCCATTCTGCCGACGAAAGTCTGGTTGCTCGATCTTGCGACTGACGAAGCTGTTGAGCAGGAACTGCCGGGTTCTGCGTCAGATTTCAGTTGGTCATCCGACAACACTCGTTATGCCGTTGCCCTTGCACCGACGCCATTGATTGATGATTCATTCACGTCGCGTGACATCTTCGTCGTGAATGCAAGTAGTGGCAAGGTGCTTAACAACATTGGTTCCGTCGGCAAGCTGGGGAGTTTCGAGTTTTCCCCGGACGGTGAACGTATTGCCTATATTGGCAGCATGGATATAAACGACCCGAACCAGGGCCGTTTGTATGTCGCATCAGCGAGCGGCGGTGAGCGTCGTGACCTCGTGCCGCAATACCTCGGTCATGTCACTTCTATATCGTGGCAGGATGACATCAACATACGTTGGCTGGGTCAGCGCGGTGTCTGGAGCGAGTGGTCTGTCGCATCGACGATGGCCGCAAAAGAGGCGGGAACAGCGCCGGCTTCTGGTCCTATATTGCGTAGTGTCGATGCACAACCAGGTCAGTCAGTTGCGGCCGCTGTTGCCGATACACCGCAACATCCGCAGGAAGTATATTTGTTGCGCGATGGCGCGAACCCTGATCGCCTGACGAATTCCAATCCGTTTCTTGCTCAGCGCACGATGCCAAAACAGGAAGCGATTACCTATGCAGCACGGGATGGATTGCGTCTCGAGGCGATACTGATCCACCCCGCGAAAGAAAAGCGCGGCGGCAACCCTTTAATCATTTTCGTTCATGGCGGTCCTGAGGCCCACCAGTCCAACGGCTGGGTGTCGAACTATAGTCAGCCCGGGCAACTGCTGGCAGCAGAGGGTTACGCCGTTG
>QIHS01000560.1 GCA_003229095.1 Woeseia sp.
TCCCTGCGCTGGTATTTCCTGGCGCGGCTTAGCCCGGAAGTGCTTAAACGCATCTCAGTAGAAATTGTCCAGGATGTCGCAAGCTCCTTTATCAACACGTTCTGGAATACCTACGGGTTTTTCGTCTTGTATGCGCGTATCGATGACTTCGATGTCAACGCCAAAGTGCCGCTTGCTGAGCGACCTGAAATCGATCGCTGGGCGATAGCACTTCTCAATCAAACCATTCGCACCTGCACCGAAGCGTTGGACAACTACGATGCGAAGCGCGCCGGTGCGAAAATTTCATCGATCAACTCAGCAACTGGTATGTCCGTCGCAATCGTCGCCGCTTCTGGAAATCGATCGATGCTGAGGACAAACGCTCGGCGTACCTGACGCTGTATGAGTGTCTGCATGCAGTGCACCGATTAATGGCACCTTTTGTGCCATTTCTCGCAGAGAATGTGTATCAGAACCTGGTTCGCAGCGTGGATTCCTCAGCGCCGGTCAGTGTGCATATGGTTGACTGGCCGGAAATTGACGATGCACATGACGACGCCGACCTTCTGTACGAAATTTCGGTCGTGCAGAAGGTCGTTGGTCTCGCGCGCGCCGCCCGCAATCAGTCGGGTGTTCGCACCCGTCAGCCTCTGTCACGCCTTCTAGTACGACTGCCAGATGATCGTGCAATCGCCGCACTACAAGCGCACGAGGATCAGGTGCTCGAAGAACTCAACGTCAAGGCGGTGGAATTGATTGCCCGTGATGCGGGCCTGGTGACCTATCGCATCAAACCTAATTTGCCGCGGATCGGCAAACGTTACGGAAAACGGGTGCCACAAATCAAGAAGTGCCTGGATGAAGCCGACGGTGCCGAAATTGCGAGCGCAATAGCACAGGGAGAAACGTTCGAGATCACCGTAGCGGAACAGACGATTGTGCTCGGTGAGGAGGATATCCTCATAGAAACCAGCTCCGCCGAAGGTTATGCCTGCAGTGAAGATGGGGGCTACCTGACCGCGCTGGATACCAGCCTGGATGAAGCCCTGATCCTGGAAGGTCTGGCACGCGAGCTAATCCGTACTGTTCAGGAGGCACGCAAACAGGCGGGTCTTGAGGTGTCTGACCGTATCGTCCTTGGCGTATCGGGTTCAGAGGGTGTTCTGGAGGCCCTCGATCGGCATCGTGACTACCTGATGGCCGAGACACTGGCCACAAAGTGGTCGGTTGGACAGTCCGATGCGCTCTATTCAGAGGAACGATCGCTGGAAAAGCAGACCTGGAAAATCGAGATCGGCCGTGACTGAAAATCGCGTCCGGGTTGCGCAACCTTCCTACTATCTGCTATAAAAAAGACGCGCAGGTATTTGATACCTCAGGAGTAGATAGGGATATCGGTGGAGTCCAACCGCCAGCTACAGGAGGTCGCTATACGCCTAAGCGCTAAGAAGCCGCTCTGAGAGGAAAAAAGCGGCATATCAATAAAAATAATGCTGGAGTGGAAATGTCCAACCACCTCAATCGGTTCTACGCTGCCGTGTCGGCGCTTGCTGGCCATGGCGATATAAAACAACGACTTACCTGTGCATTCGACGAACATCTTGCCAACGTCGAAGATGAAGAATGTCCACCCGCGGTGAAGAAATCCTTTGCAGATCTGCGCGCAACGATGAGCGGTGTTGACCCACTCAACGGGGAAGGCCGCGTCTGCGCCACGGTGCGCAAAATGTCTGTTATTGAAGCCGATGAGTGTGCGCAAAAGATCATCGACTTGTATACCGATATGGTTCGTTTCGAAGATCTGGTGCAGGAGTCACTGCCGCTTCGATTGGGTGATCAACCTCTCGTGCCGCCGTTTTTGGTGAAGTCGGGCTGAAGGTCCTGTTGCTCGAGACTATTGGTCGAGCTTGCCGACCCGATGACCAAACAGTGAACTGAGCCACAGCGCATCCCGAGTTTCGAAAACGCCGGTCAGCGCGGCCAACTGCGCTGAAGCCAGTCGATTGTTTCGTTCAAAGGGATGAACAAGGCCGGCATCGGCCGGGGCATCCCATGCAATCGGCGCAATCGGCACGGGACTGACCAACAGATACAGGAGTGAGCCGAGCACGATGCCAGCGACAATTCGGCCAGTCTGCCGACGTCGACTCATTGAACTATTCGCGCTTGCCAATCATGCCAAGAAATTCTGCACGCGTTCGCGCATCACTTCGAAATGTGCCCAGCATCTGGCTCGTGATCATCGAGACCCCGGCTTTGTGTACGCCGCGCGTCGTCATACACTGATGCACGGCGTCGATGACGACAGCAACACCCTTGGGCTTCAAAACATCGCGGATGCAATGGGCGATCTGAGCCGTCATTTTCTCCTGTACCTGAAATCGCCTGGCAAAAGTTTCCACCACTCGCGCGAGTTTACTGATGCCTACGACCTTGTTGTTCGGTAAATATCCGACATGAGCAACACCGATGATCGGTGCCATGTGATGTTCGCAGTGAGATTCGAACGCGATATCCCGCAGGAGTCGTAGCCCTCAACTTCCTCGAAAGTCCGCTGCAATATTGCGACGGGGTCTTCGCTGTATCCGCTGAACCAGTCTTTGTAAGCGGCAGCAACCCGCCGAGGTGTATCGATCAGGCCTTCCCGCCGCGGATCTTCACCCGCCCACAGCAACAACGTTTCGACTGCCTGCTCAGCCTTCTTTTTACTCGGCCTCGCCGGCCGCCGACCTTTTTTTCTAATCGCCAACTTGCTTCACCCTGTGATTGCGGGGGTGCAGGATACTACAGAGTGTTCGGCCAGTCGTCTTTCAACAGTTGACACAGAGGGCGCGCATCGAGCTTCTCGATGTGGATTTCAATGTCAGGCAAAGCATCGACACGTTCGCAGCCCGGTCAGCCTGTGGCAACGCCGACCGGACAGCTAACCCCGGTGCCGCTGAGGTTGCAATAGCCTTGCGGATTCTTGGCGAGATACTGCTGGTGGAGGTCTTCCGCATACCAGAATTTCTCCAGCCGCTCGATCTCGGTGGTTATCGGACCATGACCGGCCTGCGTCAACTCTCTCTGGTACACTCGCGTTGATTCGTTTGCCTGTGCCAGTTGCTCGTCCGAGTTAGTCAGAATCACAGAGCGGTATTGCGAGCCAACATCATTGCCCTGTCGCATACCCTGAGTGGGATCGTGGTTTTCCCAGAATATTCCGAGGAGTTCCACGAAGCTGATTTGTGCGGGATCGAATATTACCAGGACGACCTCGGCATGGCCGGTTTCGCCGCTACATACTTGCTGGTAGCTCGCATCAGGCGTGTTGCCGCCTGCATAACCGACCGCCGTGCTGAATACGCCAGGTGTTTCCCAGAAACGCCGTTCTGCACCCCAGAAGCATCCTAACCCCAATACGGCTTGTTGCAGGCCCTGCGGAAACGGGCCGACGATTGGCCTGCCATTGACAAAATGCTCCTTGCTGGAGTCCGTCATGTCATTCTCCATCTTGCGGCGCTGCCACCGCGAGGTAATGATGCCCGCGGCGAGGCTGATAAATAATGCCGTTAGCGCTGAGAAAACTCATCGGAATGGATTGCGAGCGAGCTCGGTTGGTCGCGCCGTAGACGGCAAAATGAAGATGCGGTAACGCGGTGTGTCCTGTATTGCCCGAGAGACCGATTTTTTGCCCGGCCTCGACGAGATCGCCGACATCGACAAGCGCGCCGTTTAATTGCAGATGGTAGTACTCGCCGGTCGTGCCGTCGTCATGCATGATCACCACGAAATTGGCAAACGCGCCGCACCCGTCCTCCCAGCAGCCTTTGTTATGTGATTCCACAACTCTCGCGACAACACCGGCGCGAGCCGCATGCACCGGCGTACCTGTTGTCATTTTGAAGTCAACGGCATATTGCTCGCCGCCTCTATGGCTAAATCTTGAGCCGAAGCCCTGCAATACCAGGTAGCTTTTGCCACTTGCGTAGGGCAAGAGGTAGAGGTGGTCATCGTCGTGGGATGCCGTTCTGTCACCGATAGTCCAGATACATGAAATTGAAATATAGCCGTTGGCCTGCTTGCTCACGTTCGACATCGTCGACAGGTGTTTGCTTTCCTGGGCACCAAGCGTCCCCCTGAATATTTCTGGCCGGCCCGATGATGCGCCGTGCACGCTCACCGAGTAGGTGACCGGATAGTCGGTGCTGTTGCTGGCGTAGATTTCAACGCTGCCGCCGTCGCGCATCTGCTTAACGGACAGCCAGTCTTCGTCGCAATTCGCCGATGCAATATTGTGGCTGAACAGGAAAACAACGGCGGTGGCGACTGTCCGGTTGAAACATCGACTGAGTTGCCCGGAAGTCTTCATCACGCTCCGTTGTGAGAAATACGTCGCTGCCACTTATTCAGCAGGTGCTTCCGCTTCTGTCCCGGGCTCGGCCTCTGACTCGGATTCAGCAGGTTTCGCTGCGGCTTGCAGGTCAGACGGCCTGTAGAAAAATTCGTGTGTATAAGTGATGTCTTTGGCAGCCACCATCTTGCCGTCCTCAATGCGTGGGCGGTACATGAGCCGACGCAGGTTAGGACCAATGGTTTTTCCAAACGCTTCGAGTTGATATGGCTGTGTTTCGATGTGTTTCACGCTGGCAATCCTGCCATTGGCTGAAACCGTCAAACTGAAGCTCACAGAGCCGGTTTCGAAGTTTTCCGGAGGTGGAAGACCGTTGTCTTCTCGTACGCTGTTGTAATATTTTGCTGGGTGAACAACCTGCAGGATTTTAACCGTTTCAAGATGGTCCCTGCGATTTCTGAGGCGCGCCTGCAATTCGTTATTCTGCTCTTCGTTATCCAGCTCTTCGTCGTCCGACAGCAGCGACCATGTTTCTCCGTAAATTCTGGCAGCACGATTCGGTCGGCCAGACAGAACGTAGTAGTCGCCGAGTGCGAGCAGCGTACTTTCGATCACTTGCCAGGTAGAGTCAGGACTAGTATCGGCAATTCGGTTAGCCCGTCTCAAATAGGACTCACCCGATACTGCCGAAACATCGTCTTGGTAGTTGAATTGTGTCTGCGAGACGAATAGAAAGGACTTTCCCAGGTTCGTCAGTGGCGCAATAAGTTCGAGGCTGTCTCTTCCCTTTTGGCGCTGCAGAATGCTGATGATCTTCCGCAAGGTCAGCCGTTCTTCTCGATATTGCTGCAACCGGTGTTGCCAGCCTGCTTTGACCTCCATTGCCGGAATAATGTCCAGGCTCAAGGGGTCAATGTTGCGCGACTGAATTGCATAGATATGTTTCTGAACATCGCCGGCAACACTGAGGTCACCTACGGATATAGACAGCTCGGCAATAGCGGCAAGCGTTGTGACCTGATCTGAATTATGCGGCCCTTCGTTCACATGGCTCACATGCACTGCGCGCTGGTACGATTGCCTGGCCATATCGGGTCTCCCCGTCAAAGCCTGTGTTGCAGCCAATCCACGCAGCGGGTTGATCAGTGAATTGCTTAAACGGTCATCGATACGTTCGATAATATCGATCGACGACTCGAAATTCAGCATTGCCGATTCGTAGTCTCGATTGTGATGTTGTGCAATGCCCAGATTCGTAATGGCCTTTGCCGAATCGTGACTGTCGATGCCATTTAGATTGATCGACATTTCCACAACGCGTTTCGCCAGCGTATCTGCCTCCAGGAATGCCTTATCGTCAAGTGCGTCGCGGAATAGCGTGAATAGCCGCTGAAGTTCTATGGCGTCCAATTCTCTTTGCGGCGTCGGTTCAACCCAGTCATCGCCATCGTCGTTCTCGATGAGTTGGTAGCCTTGCGACTCGTCATCTGCCGTGGTTTGTCCGAGCGCAAAGCTTCCGCTGAACAACAGTCCGCAGATAATCACGACATTCAGGGTTATTGGGAAAATGGACAACTTCATAAGTGAATATTTCAGGCTGATACCTCTCGTTCAGACCGACTCTCTTGTGAATAGTTCTTTTAAGGTGCCTGGCAAAGCATTGATGTGACTATACAGGATCAGCCGACCACGAGCTGTGAGCTGGCGGGTTGTGGACGGTACAAGGATGTACCGCCTTATTCACTAGCGGCAGGCCATTGAACATGGGCGTCGTTCGAAAACCGCATTACTCGAAAGACGACAAAAAGCCATGGATGGCTTATTTAAACAATAAACTAATTCAGAACACGATATCCGCGGCCACGCATGCAGCGCTTGAATACACCCTGTTTTTCGCGACTCCCCTGCAAGGTCGATCGTGTCGCACCCCAGATCGCGCCGTAACCCACCCCTTGCTCGACATCGCCACTGATCGCGCCGGTCACAGCACCGACTGCCGCGCCGCCGGCAGCCCCTTTTGCCGCGCCTTTGCCAATGACAACTTGATCGGCATAGGCTTCGCAGTCCTGCCAGTCGCCCTGCATCGCAACCGGATCGACACCCAGGGTATCGATTATTGGCTCTGGATGAGATGCACAACCTGTGATGAACAGACAGATCATAAATCCCACAAAAAGAAGTGATCCTTGTTGCATGACGTATCCTCGGATTGCCGCACCGAATGGCACCAGGGTGCAGTCGCGGGCAAGCTCAATGTATACCTTATCATCGCAAAACGCGCCAATGCAGATTCCGTTGACAAAACCTGAGCCTTGACCCTTCATGAATAGCCCGCTATTTGGCCCGCCGCATATGTCCATCGCAGCAACAAGTCGGACTGCAGGAGCAGTCTGAGACACCGCTCCTGGAACCCACACGCAAGTCTCAGTCAGCCTTGTTTGTAGAGATGCACGTCCTGTTGCGGGAACGGGAACGAGATACCTTCCTGATCGAATCGTTTCTTGATCGCTTCGGTCAGAGTAGTCCGCAGTTTTCACCCATGGGCGCACGGTGAAATTGACACTGGAATCCGCAAGTTCGGCCACCGCGATCAGGCAGGTCGGGTCTTTTAGAATGCGTTCATCAGCATCGACCAGTTCCTGGATCGTCTTGCGCACTTTGTCCAGGTTATCGTCGTAGCTGACACCAATTGTCATATCAACGCGACGAGTATCGTTGGCGGAATAGTTAGTGATGATGCTGCCCATAATCTGACCGTTCGGCACGACAATCTGTTTGTTGTCGCCGGTCTTCATTACGGTCGTCAGAATTTGCACCTGCACGACTACGCCTGTCACACCTGCCGCTTCGACGAAGTCGCCGACTCGATAAGGGCGGAAGATGACGATCAGCACACCGGCGGCAAAATTCGACAACGCACCCTGCATGGAAAGACCGATCGCAAGGCCGGCGGCACCCATGACGGCGATGAGTGATGTCGTTTGAATGCCAACCTGGCTGATCGCCGCGATCACGACGAAAATCATCACTGTCCAATGGACAAGATTGCAAACGAAGGACTCAAGGATCTTGTCAACTTTCTGCGCCTGCATCATTTTTCGCAGGGCGCCGGTAATCATTCGTGCCACGATCCGACCGATGACGAATATGGCGAGCGCGATCAGGACTTTGCCGCCAAACTCCAACCCGGTTGCTTTGACGGTTTCCAGAAGGCCAAGCCAGTCGAAGCCAGAGATGTCTGCAACGTCTAGTTCATTCATTTTTATCGCTCCCATTCATTCTTGTTAGTGCCAGCCAGTTTCCGGCAATGATAAATACAATGCCGGAAACCGCCAGTGTGGACCATTGATAGCCTTCGATGAAGGTCGATATCAACAACGCAACCAGCGGAAATAACACCGTTGTATACGCTGCCCGTGCGGAACCTATTTTTCTCAGCAGCGCAAGATAGGAACCAAATGCAACTGCAGAACCGAATATTGACAGGAAACCCAGCGAGAGAACATATCCTGTTTCGAAAGAGAAGGTGAATTCACGACCGAGCAGGCTGGCAATAACAACGGAAGTCAGCGCTCCCCAGGCCATTCCGTGCGCGTTTACTGATACAACCGGCAAATTATGTTTGGCGTTGACGATTGCGCCCATGTTGCCCAACGAGGCGAATATCACACTGATCAATATCAGCCCGATCCCCATGACCGTCTGGTCGGCGAGGCTCAACGTGGCGATCTCGGGCCAGAACAAAACGTGGATGCCAGCATAAGTCGTCGCTCCAGCTGCCTTTTGAAAAACAGCCGTTCAAAGAGCGCATTGCTGACCACCATTGAGCTGAACAAGACAGCGACCAGCCCGGACGTTACGTAATTCGTGCCGTAATAGACAAACAGATAGTTGATCGAAAACATCAAAGCGCCGGTAACAACAACCATGCCGTAGTGACGCAGCGGAATGCTGACTCTGCGACCCGTCAGCGCGGCATAGGCAAGGGAGCCAAGTGCAAATCGATAAGCGACCGACACTTCTTCAGGGACGACGCCCAGCTGATATGGAATCGCCGCCCAGGTGGTGCCCCAGATCAGCACAACAACGGCGTACAGGATGGCTACCTGCATGAATTAGGAACCTCGTTTACGGAGTGCTCTTGTGCGCTACTGACCCGGGATACCCGCAAATCCTGGTTTAAAGCGATAGACAAAATACGGGCCTTGCGCGCGAATATGATCCTTTGACTTAAGGACCAGTTCAGGAATTGCGCTGTCCGACAAATAGAGCCATCCGTCCGGGCCGAACGACAAGCCGTCAGCCCATCGAATTCTCGGAGACTGAATAACGGTCTCTAGTTCGCGGTCCTGGTTAACCACGAAAACCGATCCGTGTTCGACATCGGTAATATAGATATTTCCAGCGATGTCGCTGCTCAGGCCGTCACTTAAGGGTTTGTCACTGAATCGTTCTACCCGGTTTTCCAGCTCGCGGGCGGGCAGGGTAGTATCAACAAGATCCCGAACACCGATCCGATAGAGCCCATCGTGGTTAATCGCAGCAAAGTAGAGCCATTCATTGTTCTTGTCGATCGCGATACCATCAACACCGGTCTTGAGGCTGACGAGACCGCCGATGAACTTCATGTCGCGTAGCGGATTTCGCACCAGAAAATTTTGTGCCATGACAGACTCGTGCGATTCGAGAACACGGCGTGCGACCCGGGAATCAACGTCGTAAACGATGATTGCCGGCCGCTTGCGCCATATGCTGGCGTCTGCAATGAATATTGTCAGGCCATCTGCACTGATTTGCAGGTCCTGCA
>QIHS01000243.1 GCA_003229095.1 Woeseia sp.
AATTTGCAGTCTGGATTCGATATCGAATCAAGATTTTCAACAGCGAAGGCGTACAGATTGCGAACTGGCCGATCGCCGCTTACGGCAAAAGCCAGTCAACGACTTTTGGCGGCGATGAAGCACTGCAGCGCGCAGCAGTGCTCGCAATGCGGGACGCTGCTGCCTTGATCATTTTACAAATGGACAAGGCCACAGGCATTAGCAAACTAAGCCAGGCGAGAGCCGACAAGACCCCCCCGACCGACAAGCTTGAAGAACTTACATTGCAAACTACTGCTGCAGAGGAAGTGTCCGATGAGTCAACCTAGAATAACGATCCTGTATCGACTCGTTGCCACGATCCTGTATCGACTCGTTGCCATTTCCGTTGCCTGCACGCTGCTTGGGGCTTGCGTTACTTCCAGGATCGAGAATGTTCGGGAAGGCGCGACCGGCCTCAAGGAAGGCGAAGGGATTGTCATCATGGCCAAGAGCTACCATCTTGGCAACGAGACTGAAGCGAAATTCATCAAATGTGTTGGCAAATCGATCGGCGGCGGCTCGACCGGCCTGCGTGTCGTCCCGAACAATGAATTTGTCGATGCACTTTTTCCATGGTTCGAGCCACGTACAGCACCTGCAGAGACGAAAGGTCTTCCAGCCCTGATGTCCAGACCCGGGGTAGCGCAAAAAATTAAGGACAATGGCATTCGATATATCGTGTGGCTCGATGGCGACACCGAAAAAGTAGCCAGCGGCGGCAGTATGTCCTGTGCCGCAGGCCCCGGTGGCGGCGGTTGTTTCGGCTTCGCGTGGTGGCAGGACGACTCCAAGTATGAAGCCAGCGTTTGGGATCTTGATGGGCTCGAGAAAACCGGCACCGTCAGCGCTGACGTCAGCGGAACATCTTATATACCGGCGATAATCATACCAATTCCCTTAATCGCCAGGACCCAGTCCAAAGCGTGTAACGCGCTTGCCAATCAGCTCAAACTATTTATCGTTTCGGACGAGACCGTTTAGAAGACCAGCGGCTGCGGCCAATGAACAGTTCCCCCTGGTCTTCTTAACAGCGGTTTTTTTACGGGCGCGCAGCGCGCACAAATGCCCTGCGATAATAATCCGAATCGAGTTGTGCAACTGACACCTGTTTACCTTTCGATGGCGCGTGAATGAAGCGCTGCCCACCGATATACAGGCCAACGTGCGAGATCTTGCCCTCGATTTTGAAAAACAACAGGTCGCCGACCTGTACGCGGCTACTGCTAACCGGTGTTAATTGACGCCATTGGTCAGCTGTTGTGCGTGGAATTCCAGTGCCTGCCCTCGCATAGGCATACTGCATCAACCCGCTACAGTCAAAGCCCCTGGTTGTTGTTCCCCCGTAAAGATAAGGCACGCCAATCTGCCGAACGGCGACAACGGCCGCCTGCTCGCCCACCGAGCGGAGATTGCTCTTTGACGGTGCCGACACTGTCCGTATGTCGCTGTCGCTGTTGGTGACTCGACGCACCGGCTCATGACCACAGGCGGACAGAATCAGGAAAATGACAGAAACGAATGCGGATCGGCGCTGTAAATTGTCGTACGAGGATGACATATGCTGCTCACTGGTCAACAATGCCCAAAACTACAGGGTTGCACTCGAATCTGAAACCGAACTGGATCTCAGCCTGAACTATTTGCGTATTCGCTCGTAGACAGTCAGGACCAGGACCGCAGCTTCGAACCGCCAGGAAACAAAAGTACCCAGGACAAATGGACAGACAACGAGACCTAGAACTCATTCTTCGATCACGTATGCCGATTATCGTTATCGAGACACGTGATGAGCAGCGCATGCTCGATTTGTTGCGATCCATCACGATGGATACGCCCCTATTTCGCTGGACCGTCACCGATGGACTGCAAAGGCTCGATATCGAACTTGAGCCTCAATTGCATAATTCCGAACCCGTGGAAGCACTGCGACATATTCGCGCGGTTAAAAAACCGGGGTGTTATGCATTGCTGGATTTTCATCCTTACCTGCAGGATCCCGTCAATATCCGGCTTATGAAAGACATCTGTGTGCGTTTCCGGGAGATACCGCGGCAACTGATTCTGATCAGCCACAAAGTCGAACTGCCAAAGGAACTTGAGAGTTTTACAGCAAGATTTGACATGGCGCTGCCGACAGAAAAAGCACGCGAAAAAATTGTGCGCCGAGTGGCAAAAGCGTACGTCGAGGAAAACCCGGGTTCGCGCGTACAAACTGACCCGAAGGCATTTCAACTCCTGATTCAGAACCTGGCAGGACTAACGGACTACGACACTGAAAAATTGGCAAGAAACGCGATATTTCAGGACGGCGCTATTTCTAAAAGCGACCTGCCAAACGTCATGCAAGCGAAGTACGAACTTTTGAATCGAGGTGGCATTCTTCACTTCGAATACGACACAGCCAAATTCAGCGACGTTGGAGGCCTGAAGAAACTCAAACATTGGCTAACGTTGCGCAAACCTGCATTTCTCAACAAATCGACCGCGAATCACCTGGATACGCCAAAAGGCATTTTGCTTATCGGTGTACAGGGCTGCGGGAAAAGCCTCGCAGCAAAAGCCACCGCGGGTGTATTCGGCCTTCCATTACTCCGACTGGATTTCGCGAACCTGTTTAACAAATACCATGGCGAAACAGAGAAAAACCTTCGGCAATCGCTGAAAACTGCAGATGTGATGGCGCCCTGTGTGTTGTGGATTGACGAAATAGAAAAAGGCCTTGCAGGGCGCGGCGGCGAAACGGGAACGACGCAGCGGGTATTGGGTAGCTTTCTTACCTGGATGGCGGAAAAAACCAGTCGTGTTTTTGTTGTTGCTACTGCGAATGACATCAGTTCGCTGCCGCCTGAACTGGTCCGCAAAGGTCGTTTTGATGAACTGTTTTTTGTAGACCTTCCAAGCGCAGACATTCGCCAGAAAATCTTTTCAATTCACCTCTCAATGCGCGACCAGGATTGTCAAAAGTTCGCTCTCGCCGATGTTGCTGCGGCTGCAAAAGGGTTTTCAGGAGCAGAAATAGAACAGGCGATCGTCTCCGCTTTGTATGCCGCACACGCTCAAGACTCCGAATTGACCACAACCCATCTACTGGCAGAACTAGAACGCACCAAGCCGCTTTCGATCGTGATGGCTGAAAAAGTGAGCAATCTAAGGCTCTGGGCAAACGGGCGAACAGTTCCTTGCGACTAGCTGCAATACCCGGCAAGCCAGACATATTGGTCAACGCCGTTTGACTAAATACGGAAAATCGTCGCGTTGGCGATAAAACGCTGACTCCGTTGCGTGCTAGTATTTGACTATGACTCCCTATAACGAAAATAAGAAATCAGTAGTCACACTCACTGACGATGATCCGACCTCAGAAATCGACGTTGCAGCGCTACAGCGAACGATGCGCAGCTGTGTCGATCCGGAAATTGAAGTCGATGCATTGACATTCGATATCGAGGATCAACAAAACGCGATTAACGGCCGATCGAGAGCAGAACTCGAAGTTGCTTTGAACGACCAGGCGCAGCTGGTTGAAGAGCTGGCTTTTGAGGTAGAACAACTTCAAAGCCACCGGCGTGGCCTGCAAGCAGAACTTAAAGCCCGTGAAGACATTGCGAAAAACGCCAGTGATGAGGTGAGCACCGAGAGAGCCCAGAACAGGGCCGTGACACGTAATCTGGAACTGCGTAGCGGCGAATGCCAGACCCTGCAAAGGGCGCTGGACAAAGCCAACAAGCTCACTGAACGATTGCAAGACAAGTCGAATGGATTGCAAATCGCCACCAAGGAACTTAAGAGAGAAATACGCTCGCTAAAGTCTGCGGCTGAAAAGCGCGAGAAGAAAGTGAACTCCCTCGCAAAAGACCTTCGAATGAAGAGAAAACGGCCGTCCAGGTCGTCCACGCAACGATCCTCCGAACGCCAGTTAGCAGATTCCGCGCTGGCGGCATCGAAGTTACAACTTGCGGATCTTAAAGCTTATGTCGATGGCAGAAAAAATGACTGGGCCAAGCTCAAGGCCGAGCTTGTCGAGACGGCTAAATCGCTAAAATCGAGCCGTGCTGACATCGCTCAAATACGGCAGGACTTTGACGAACGAAACGCGCAGCTAATTCGAAGTCGAGAGCAATACATCCGCGTATCGGAACTCCTGGCGAAGCAAAAAACCAAAATTCGAAAACTCAGTCAGTCTACGCGCGATCTTGAAAAGGCGTTACATCAGGACGCCAGGCAGGAAATTGACGCGTACCGGATACGAATCGAAAAACAACTTGGGGATATTGCGGCGAAATCTCAGGAATTGACGACGACTCAAACAGATAACTTCCGGTTGGAGCAGTACTCCGATGCACTTCGCGTGAAATTACAGGATCAAACATCGATCTCAAAATTATCCGTCGCGATACGCCACAAACTGGAATCTCGCCTGGATAGCGCGAATGCAGTGATCACCCAGCTTGGCGGACAGCTCGATTCTGAACGCCGACAAAACAACAAACTATCGAGTGTCAATGAAAACCTGAAGAACGACCATGAGCAGGAGATATCGCAGGTCAGAGACGAGTTGGGCTCTATTGAAGATAGGATGACTGCTCAGGAAGAAAACAATAAACACCTCATTGCCGATTTGATCGATAGCAGGGACATTTGCTCGTCACTTGAATCTCAGATGGGCGAAGTCGAGAAAGAAAGCACGCAGAACATGCGACAAGTGACCCGGCAACTCAAGAAGGCAAATCAGACAACGGGTGAATACGAGCGCAAGCTTGAAATTCGTGACAAAACGGTCGCGGATCTTTTGCAGGAATTGGCGAGGATTGACCAATCCAGAATCAGCAAAACACTGAAGACTGAGCAGAAGCAAGCCGACGTTCTCGCGACCGTCGAAAAACCCAAGCAACGCAAGGTCGATCGTTCCCGGGTTGCCCGGCTTCTGATCGGCAATGCTGACGGTCGGGAATTACGTTTCCCCTTGTTCAAAGACCACCTGACGATCGGTCGAACGTCGCACAACGATATTCAGTTGAACATGCAATTCATCAGTCGCAGACATGCGGTTATCTCAAGTGATCATGGCAAGACTCGTGTTATCGACTGGGGCAGCAAGAACGGCGTTTTTGTCAACGAAACGAAAGTGACGGAGTGCATTCTGCGTCCCGGTGACATTTTGAGGATCGGCATGACGGACTTTCGATACGAGGAGCGCGAGAAACACTAGCCCGGTGTATTCCCCAAAGAGGAAAATATCGCGTACGAACAAGGGTCAAGCAAGCGCGCGAGTGTGTTCATGAATAGTCCGGGCCAGGAGTGTTGCCAGTGCGGCTTCGCCTGCACACTCCACCCATTGGTGTGCTCTCGCTCAGTCTTTGATCAATGTGTCGACGGCCAAATTTTGTGAGCACAATCACGGCGAACACCGCAGAGATGAAGTAAGATTTGTTTGTACCTATGGACACGGATGTCTTGCCAGTTACCATGCTTTCGAACGCCAGCCAACAGCAACTGCATTCTATGCTAACAACGGATGCCACGTCAGAGATTACGAAACTCGCTGGCCGCAAAATCTGGCTCCCCGGACTTCTATACTACGCGCTGCCCTGGTTCTACCTGATGGCTGGCTCACTAGCGCTGTCAACAACCCTGTTTATCAGCGGCTGGTTTTGGGTTCTGCCATTTTACTTTCTATTTTCCGCGTCCTGCTTCCACCTTGGCTTCGTGGTCCTGCAGTGGAGAAGACGGCGACAGGACATCATTCGGATTGACATTGCAGCGAAAGCGCACAATCAGGCTTGACCTTGCTGTTGTGTTGGTCAAGGATTGGCGACCCACTTGCGCGAAGCAGCCAATGTCAGCGAGCAAACCCGACTGGAAAACAACAGCAAGCCGTGAATCGGCGTTGTTTCTCATACTGATGTTCGTTGGTTTATTCCTGCTGCCAGTGAGTATCTACTTCGTTGGCCACGCGATGTTTGGCGCGTACGGCGGGTCAGGTTTTTCGGCATTTTATGGTGCGCTGCACAGCGATCTGCGTGCAGGTGTCGGCGCCGTCTGGTTTCTCGTCTGTTCTCCCTACCTTGGATGGCAACTTTTGCGCCTGACCTGGGCTGGCTTTCGTCTTGCCGGAAAACCGTTTCAATGAGCGCACGCGCCGCTGA
>QIHS01000165.1 GCA_003229095.1 Woeseia sp.
CCACCCCAGGCCAGTGGAATACCAAGGTCAACTTCTGGTATGGAAAAGCGCGTTGTGGCGGTCGCAATTCGAAGATCGCATGCCGCGGCAAGTACAAGTCCGCCGCCGACGCACCAGCCGTGAATGCCGGCAATGGTCGCGGCCCGCATATCTTCAAGTGCCTCGGCCATCACGCGGCCAAGATCAGCGGCTTCACGCCCTCCTGCTTCCCCAACACTGGGAAAATCCGACAAGTCGGCACCTGCACAAAATGTCTTTCCCCGGCCAGTAACAATTACAACCCGGGTTTCTGCCTGCGCGTCGAACCAGCGTGCAGCCGCTGCAATTTCACGCAATACTTGTCGGGAAAGGGCATTCAGCTTGCCTGGCCGGTTAAGCAACAACGAGCCAATCCCATCCTGCAAGCTCACTTCCAGCGTATTAAACGCTTGTGATTTCTCCGCGGTCATTATCCTGCTCACTCACCGCTTGTGCTGGCAGAACGAAAGTCCACACCAAGAGAACGAAGCTTTCGGTAGAGGTGGGTTCTCTCCATTCCAACCCGTAGTGCCAGCTTGCCCACTTTTCCATTACAAAGTGCCAGTTGCTGTTGCAGGTACGCTCGCTCAAATTGTTCACGCGCCTCGCGCAATGGCAGTGCAAGCAAATCCTGTTTCACCAGTGGCTCGTTGGCCACGGAAGTAGTGCTGAGTTCATCTTCCACTTCACGCAGTGAGATTTCCTCTCCGGAATCTGACATCAGCACTCGACGCACCAGATTTTTGAGTTCACGAACATTGTCCGGCCACGGGTAGTTACGTAAGCGGTTCTGCGCCGCGACGCTAAAGCGACGGAACGGCAACCCGTCGGAGTCAACCAGTTTATCGACGTAGTAGTTCAACAACTCCGGTACGTCCTCTGCGTAGTCGCGCAAAGGTGGTACGCGTAAGGTCAGAATATTGAGGTTGGACACCAACTCTCGGCGTAACTTGCCCGAGTCCATCGCCTTCTCATAATCCGCATTCACAGTAGCCAGCACTCGTGCCTGTAAGCTGATTTTCTGATGCCCGCCGGCGCGCGAAAACTCCCCCAGCTCAACGACGCTCAGAATCAGTTTTTGTGCCTGATCACAAAGCGAGGTTAGCTCGTCGATAATAATGGTTCCGTTCTTGGCGCGCTCGAAGTATCCGCTGTGCACGTCGTCACCGGATTCACTGCCAAGAAGCTGAGCCTCGGCATTGCCGTCGGTGATGGATGCGGCCAGCATATTGACCAGCGGCCCGTCCGCCTGTGAACTCATGCCGTGAACGTAACGCGCGAATGCGCCTCGTCCGGTACCTGGCTCGCCGCTGAACAGTATCGGCGAATCATGGCTGGCAAACTGCTGCACCTTCTCGCGCAGATTTTTCATCAGCGGGCTGCGTCCGATCGGTGTCAGCAGAGAGGGCAGCATGCTTCTGCCCGTATTGCTGCTTTTCTTCGAAGAATCGATTGCGCGCTCGACAGTGCGCAACAACTTGGCAAGCGACAGCGGCTTCTCCACAAAGTCGAACGCGCCAAGACGGGTGGCCTCAACCGCTGTATCGACAGTTCCATGGCCGGACATCATCACCACCGGGCAATCCAGATCGCCCAGCTCGGACCACTCTCGCAACAGGCTGATGCCATCTGTGCCCGGCATCCAGATATCAAGCAAGACGAGATCAAACCTGCTCTCTCCGCGAGCAGCTCGCGCTTCAACCGCGTCACCTGCGACCGTTACCTCGTAACCTTCATCCGACAAGATTTCATCGATCAGCGCCCCAATATCTGACTCGTCATCCACAACAAGCACATGTGCCTGGCTCATGCTCTTTCTCTCCGTTTTTCTGCGCGTCCGGGCAGTTTCGAAATCATCTGACTGCGCGCTTTGATGTTGATCACCGCTCCCCCGTTTTCTCCGTTCCGGGCGCTGATCGTTCCGGCATGCTCTTCCACCAGCTTCTTCACGATCGCCAGCCCAAGGCCCGTGCCTTTTGGTTTTGTTGTCACATAGGGGTCGAAAATCTGGCTAATGGAATCACTCTCGAACCCGGGACCGTTGTCCGCAATAACAATCTCTACGACATCGATGCCACGAACTTCCGCCGCTGAAACGCCAAGATCGATTCGTCCGTTAGATGAGTGTTCGAGCGCTTCGATCGCATTGCGAAGCAGGTTGTGCAATATCTGCCGAATGCGCACATCGTCCGCATCAATATTCGGCAGGTCGGAATCTGTGTTTAACACAATTTCAATATTGCTTTCCTGAGCACGATACAATTCAACCACTTCGTGAACCAGCTTGTCGATGCTGAAATGACTCAGGTCGATGTCTGGCGCCCGCGCGTAGTCACTGAACGCATTGACCATCTCCTTCATGGCCTCTACCTGTTGCACGATAGTATGCGTCGCCCGATCCAGCACTTCAGCATCCTCTTTGGGCAGCGTTTGCAGGTATTTACGTCGCATACGTTCAGCAGAAAGCTGAATCGGCGTCAGCGGGTTCTTGATCTCGTGTGCAAGCCGACGTGCAACTTCTCCCCAGGCGGCATCGCGTTGCGCTTGCAACAGCGCCGTGATGTCATCGAATACCACCACATATCCCGCCGCATGATCTTCATCCCCTGGCAGCGTTGTGCAGGCGCAGGTAAGCACCCTTCTGCCTAACTCTCCGCGCAACACGATTTGCTCACGCCACTCGGTCTTGCCGGCATTGAGATGCACCTGGGCAACGTCAACAAATTGTTCGAGCAATGGCTGACCACGCGCAACATCGGGCAGAAACTCACCTATGCGATTCTCGAGATCGACATTGAGAATTGCGCCCGAGGCTTCATTGGCATTGCGAATACGCAAATCGGATTCCAGTGCGATAACGCCGGTCGACAAACGATCCAGAATGACTGCAAGGTTCGCACGTTCCGCTTCGACCAGTGTCTGGCTAAGACTTGCCTCGCGGCGGGCAGCCGACAGGCGCTGTGTCATGTCGTTAAAAGAGCTGATGAGAAAGCCAATCTCGTCGCGCGACGGTTTCGGCAATTGTGTATCGAAATCGCCCTTTGCGACGGCCTGTGTACCTGCTACCAGGTCCTGGATGGGTTTCACCAATCGGCGCGCCAAAACGAACGCGCCGTAGATCGATGCCAACAGGGAAAGCAATAACACTACCGTCAGCGTCAACGTAAAATTCTGTTTTAGTGGATCGCGAAGGTAGAGCGCTTTTTGGTAATCGTTGTAGGATGAGTCCACGCTGTCTGCCATCGCACCCATCCGATCGGGCACTCTGAAAAGTGCCTGTATCACGCCGAAAAAGTCGCGCGAATTTGCGTGTGTAAATGGAACGGCCGTCCGAATGACAAAGCCACCTGTATCCTGAGGATCGAGACTGACAAAAGGCCGGTTCTGGCGAATCTGCAGAACCACCTCGTCTCTCAACGATGTCGGCAAGCTGCCTGCCGGATGGTCCGAACTCGTCGCCAGTATTTGACTATTGCGGCCGAAGATCGAAATTTCGCTTGCACCGCTTTCGCGTCGCAGCATGCTGAGTTCGAAAATCAGTTGCCGAGCATTGACCTCTTGCAACCGGGCAGCGATGCGCACGGTCGTTCGCAGGTGGTCGCGAATCTGCATTCCCAACGCCGCCTGACTGAGCGCCAGTGCATCGTCCAGGCCTTCTTCAACTTCGATGCTGAACCAGCTATCGATGCCGCTGTTGATGAACTGAATCGAGGCAATGTGGCGAGGCCAACGAACATGCCGACCACGCGGGCTTTTAGCCTGGCGCCAGGCACGTGACTGCGGTAGTCGCGCAGGAGTTTGGCGAGGTTGCCAACCATCAGTGCGAACAGAACCACGACGCCGGCTATGTTGATCAGCAGAACAGTTTTCTGCAGCGCTTCGTTGTCTGCCGAATCTTCCGGGGTCCAGCCCAACAGGAACAACGCAACCAGCGCAAGCCCGACACCGATGGTGCCAGTAGCGGTAAATAATGCTCTTTTTAGCGTGCGAGCGTCCATTCGTACCAGTCGCTCTCCAGTTGCCATTGACTGCGCCAGAAAAACAACAGGCGCAACGAGAGTGGATATTGGCGCGCACTCAGGCGCGCTTTGAGTCGCAGTCGATAGCGGCTATCCGCCTCAAGCACCGCATCGTCGATGACAGGGAGCCCCTGAATGCGCCCGAGATTGTTGAGCGCAGCGTAAAGCGTGGCGAATGAATCCTGATCGCCACTATTCAGGTTGCGCACGATGTATCGCTGACTCAGCGGCCTGTATTCAAGAACGTAGTTAAATGTGAGTGACGCGTCGAGGGCATCCAGCCACAGGCCGCGCACGCGGATGACCTCGAAATTGATCTCGATGGTCAGGGGCACATCGTCACTCAGAATAAGTTGCAGGCGGGCTTCAAGCTCATGCACACCGCCGTTCAGCAGCGTCGATGCCGAACGAATATCGAAGAAACCCTGGCGTTCGGGAATTTGCTGGCCAGATACCGGCGCGAACGCCAGCATGCCAGCCAGCCACACCAGCAGGAAAGTGCCAGATCTAATTGTCGAATTTCCTCTCATTTTCTATCCAGACACCTTTTCCAGGCTTGCGAAGTAAAAACCGTCCATGCCCTGTGTGCCGGGCAATACCTGAAACCCGGGTGTCTTGTCATACATTAAATCGCGGATGTTGTAATCATGCAACACTCGGTCCTCGCGCGCATCCGTGTGTGTAGACAGAAAATCGCCGACAACGGCCTCATTTTCTTCCACCAGCACGGAACAAGTCACATACAGCAGTCGTCCGCCCGGATTCAGGAGCGCCCACAACGCTGCCAGCATCTGTCGCTGGCGACGGGCCAGGGCGTGAATGTCTTCCTGTCGCCGTAGCAGCTTGATATCCGGGTGGCGCCGAATCACACCGGTGGCCGAACAAGGCGCATCCAGCAAGATCCGGTCGAAACCCACGCCATTCCACCACTCACCTGGCTTTGATGCATCGGCGGCCAACACGGTTGCATCCATGCCCAGGCGGGCCAGGTTTTCCTGGATGCTGGTCAGCCTCTTCTTGTCATTATCAATCGCGGTCAGATCAGCATCTGCGCCCAGCAGTTCCAGCAAATGACAGGTTTTGCCGCCTGGCGCTGCGCAGGCGTCCAGAACGCGCACAACGCCATCAGGGTGCCCGGCCAACAGCCACGGAGCTGCCATTTGCGCCGCCGCGTCCTGAACAGAGAGATGGCCCAGCTCGAAACCGGGCAGTTCATCTACCGCTGCGGGTTTCTCCAGTCGCAGCGCCTGATCGGCGCCGGGCAACAATTGCCCATCGATCGCATGCGCTTGCTGGTAGGCGGCTGCCGTCATGTGCTGGCCATTCACGCGCAGCCACATTGGCGCACGATCATTGTTGGCGGAAATAATTTGCTGCCAGTGGTCCGGCCAGTCTTTCCTGAGATGCTCAATCAGCCAGGCGGGATGGTTGAAGCGTGCCTCATCGTCCTGCGCTTCGCTTTCACTGATGTTCCTGCGCATGTAGTTTCGCAGTACTGCGTTGATCAGGCCGGCGTACTTGGGCCGTCGCAATAATCGTGCGGCATCGACGGTTGTTGAGACCGCGGCATGATCGGGTACACGCGTATCGCTCAACTGAAAAAATCCCACGATGAGCAATGACTCTATAACACTGTCACGAGCCTTCAGTGGGCGCTCCAGAAGCATTCGCAATTGCGCCCTGAGTTGCCAGTGATATCGCAGACAACCGAAACAAAGCATTCTGACCATGGAACGATCGGCCGGATCAAGCTTTTCGTCAGCGCGCGCAAGTGCCCAGTCCAGAGATCGCCCCTCGGTGACAACGGCATCGATCGCGATCGCCGCTTCCGCCCGTTGACGTACACCCGCCTTCGTTATCGCCACGATCTATTAGTCCAATTTCTTGCCGAGAAGGTCAATTTGCGCTGCAAGCTCGGCACCGCTAATGCGCTTACGTCCCGGCCTCTGCACTTCGAGCAGGCGCAAAGCATCCGTTCCGCAGGCGATATCAACACCTGCCTTGCTGACGCCAATAACCGTACCTGCCACGCCTTCCTCGTCGTTCAGAAGCATCGCTGCCCAGCACTTGATCCGCTCTCCATCAAGGTTGAAAAAAGCGCCCGGAACAGGATTATATGCTCTTGTTTTTATTGATATTTCTTCAGCATCTTTCGCCCAGTCAATCGCCGCATCCGACTTGTCGATCTTGCCAGCATAGGTTGCACCGGCACTCTCTTGCGGCAAGGCTACGATATCTCCGCCTAAAATTTTCGGGATAGTGCCTGCGAGCAAATCAGCCCCGACTTGTGCCAGTCGGTCATGCAATTCACCCGCGTTTTCTTCCGCGTCGATGCGGGTTGCGGTGCGCACGTAGACGGGCCCGGTGTCGAGGCCGGCGTCCATTTTCATCAGGCAAATACCGGTTTCGGTGTCACCGTGCAGAATGGCCTGCACGATGGGTGATGCGCCGCGCCAGCGCGGCAGCAACGACGCGTGCACGTTGAGACAGGCAACAGACGGAATGTCCAGGACCGTTTGTGGAAGTATCAAACCGTAGGCAGCCACCACGATCAGGTCCGGTTGCAGTTCGGCAATTTGTGCAACGATGCCAGGGTCTTTCAGTGTTGCAGGTTGCAAAACCGGAATGTTCGCGTCGCTCGCGCACGTCTTGACCGGGCTTGCAGTCATTTTTCTACCGCGGCCCGCCGGTCTGTCGGGTTGGGTCAGCACCGCCGCGGGAGACAAGCCCGACGCAATCAGCGCCTGCAATGACACGCGGGCAAATTCCGGGGTGCCAGCGAACAGTATGGTTGCAGCGGTCATTTGTTTAAGCGGGGTTTGAAAAAGCTCAGATCGTCAAAGCGCCGCAGCCGCGTCGTGCTGGCGCTGGCGCTGGTCTTTCACGAGACGTCGCCTGATACGCTGGCGTTTCGCTTCCGACAAATAGTCGACAAACAGTTTGCCGTCCAGATGGTCGATCTCGTGTTGCACACAAACAGCCAGCAAGCCCGTGAATTCAGCTTCCACTTCAGCACCCTCACGATCCAGAAAGCGCACCTGAATATGGCCTGACCGCTCGACCTCTTCGTAGAAGCCAGGAACTGACAGGCAGCCCTCCTCTGTCACTTCCACACCATCGCGCTCGAGAATGACCGGGTTAATCAGCGCCCATGGATCGTCCTTTTCACTCGAGACATCCGCAACCAGCAGGCGCCTGTGAACGTCAACCTGAGTGGCCGCGAGGCCAATGCCGGGCGCGTCATACATCGTCTCGAACATGTCGTCGATCAGCTGCCGGAGCGTATCATCCACGCTTTCAACGTCGGTTGCGCGGCGCCGCAACCGGGGATCGGGGAATTCAAGAATGGTAAGCTTCGCCATAGTGTGTGAGAAATCCTGCAAATTGCGTCTAAATTTTTGACTTTATTGAATAAGATAGCGGACAATACGAGCTGTTCTTGGCGCTGCCAGAGCTGTCTTGGGCCGAAATTGTGACGCATTTGGCAGCCCTGACGGCCCCGACACGACATATTATAGCAACGCCTGCCCAAGGGCAGACACCGACTACTATGATGGAGCACCCGTCGATTATGTCTCCTGACATTTACTACCGCAAAAGTTTACTTCACACCGGTCGCCGGCTCGCTGCGATTGCACTGGCATTTGGCCTGACTGGCTGTACCACGCTGAGCAATCTGAACCCGTTCGGTTCAGATGACGAATACGAGGCGCCGCCCCCGGCTGCCCGTACTTCGACGATGCCCGGTGGCTCATCCTCGCTGGACCCGAATACCCGCAACACGGCACAACCCGTTCGGAACGAGCCTGTGCTGGTAGAGATGAGCCAGCCTGTACCGCTCGCCTCAGGCGCACCGGAAGAGTACACCGTCCGGGATGGCGACACGCTCTGGGATATCGCAGCAACGTTTCTGCGCGACCCTTGGTATTGGCCCGAAGTCTGGTACGTCAACCCACAGGTTGAAAACCCGCACCTTATTTATCCCGGTGACGTCCTGGCGCTGGTCGTCATCGACGGACAGCAAAGAATTACCAACGTGCGAGCCTCCGTCTATCGACTTTCTCCGCAGGCACGTATTACGCCATTGACTGAAGCGGTCGCCAGCATTCCCTACGAACAGATATCTTCATTCCTGTCCAAGGGGTTGATTCTGGAAGAAGGCCAGATCCAACAGCTGCCCTACATACTGGCAACCCGTGGTGATCACTTGATCGCCAGTGCCGGCAACGAAGTGTACGTCCGTGGTGGTAGTCCTGCGCCGAACGGCACACGTTTTAGCATCGTACATATCGGTGACGAATTGCGTGACCCTGACAACAACGAAGTCATTGGTTACCAGGGCATTTACGTCGGTGAGGGCGCGATGTCCCGCGGTGGCGATCCGGCTACGGTTTCACTGACTGATACCAGCCGTGAGGCGCTCTCAGGTAATCGCCTGATTCCCGAAACGGTCGATATTCCGCTGAACTTCTTTCCGAAATCACCTGACATAGAAGTCAATGGCCGCATCATTTCGGTCGTCGACGGCGTCTCGCTGATTGGACAGTATCAGGTTGTCGTACTCAACCGCGGCGCACGAAACGGCCTTGCGCCCGGTGATGTACTCACGGTTTACCAGGCTGGCGAAGTGGTTAAGGATCGATTCGCAAATGGTTCGTTGATCGGCACTCGCAAGCGCGGCGGTGAATCGGTGCGGCTGCCAGATGAAGCGGCTGGCACGGTCATGGTCGATCGCATCGGCTATGCGCTCGTCATGGAGGCAACCAGCGATATTCATGTTCTGGACGCGGTACGCAATCCGATCTAACGCCCACGTAACGCCCACGACTGAGCAAAGAATCGACAAGAAGCCGGCACATTCAATGTGTGCCGGCTTTTTTGTGTTCATGCCATAGATATAGCCCACCGCCAACCAGCGCAAGCCATTAAGATAGGTGCATGACACAGGAACAAACTGAGCAAGACTGGCTCGCTCATCCCGACCACCATATTATCGATCTCCGCTCGGACGACTTTCCGGCGCTGTTACAGCAGATTCAGGACCCTCCCGCACGTTTGTATGTGCAGGGCAACCTGGAAGCCCTGCACCTTCCTTCGCTGGCCATTGTCGGCAGCCGCAACCCAACCCGGGGCGGTCGTCAAAATGCTTTTGAGTTTGCAAAATACCTGGGCGGCGCCGGATTCTGCATCGTCAGCGGCCTGGCCCAGGGCATCGATGCTGCGGCACACGAAGGCGCACTTGCGGCCGACGCGATGACGGTTGCTTTTCTGGGTCATGGCATCGATCAGGTTTACCCGGCCAGCAACGCAGAACTTGCCAAACGCATCGGGAAAAAAGGCGCACTGTGCTCAGAGTTTCCGCTGGGGGCTTCGCCGCGACGGGAACATTTTCCGCAACGAAATCGGCTCATCAGTGGCATCTGCCTGGGCACGCTCGTTGTCGAAGCGGCAAAACGCAGCGGTTCACTAATCAGCGCCCGCCTGTCAGCCGAGCAGGGTCGCGAGGTTTTTGCTATCCCGGGTTCGATACATAATCCTATGTCCCGGGGTTGCCATCAGTTAATCCGACAAGGGGCGAAGCTGGTTGAAAGCGCCAGTGATATCGTCGATGAACTGGGTCCGCAATTACAAAACCTCGCGCAAACTACTGCTACAGAAGCACCTGTCCCGGATTCCGCCATAGAGCGCGACGCCGACTACCAGACACTGCTGGATGCACTTGGTTTTGATCCCGCAACGACTGACGAGTTGGCGAAAACTTCCGGATTGACGATCGATCAGGTTTCCTCCATGCTTCTGATTCTCGAGCTTGAGGGCACAATCGAGGCGCAAACTGGCGGCCTTTACTCAAGACTGTGAGACAAATCAAAACAGATTAATCCAGAGGGACTCGCCAGGCATGAAAGAAAACGTACTCGACGTTCTGATGTATCTTTTCGAGAGCTATGTCGGTGCTGAGGAAGAGCCGGAAGCCGATCAGAATGAGCTCAGAGATGAGCTTTCAGTGGCAGGCTTTGGCGACTCTGAAATCGACCGCGCCCTGCGCTGGCTCGACGGCCTTACCGACAATCACGAAACCTTTCACCACAATCCGCAAACGACCACTGGCACGCGAGTCTACAACGATGTGGAAACCGGGCGGCTGGATGTCGGTTGCCGTGGTTTTGTGTCCTACCTGGAACAGATCGGCATTTTGTCGCCAACGCAGCGCGAAATTCTCATTGATCGTCTGCTGGCTCTGGAGACGCCGG
>QIHS01000313.1 GCA_003229095.1 Woeseia sp.
CTCTCGCTGCGGGCTGTTCTGCCGTCGTCAAAGCAGCGCCGCAAACCGCAATTGCCAATGAGCGCGTGTTTCGCCTGCTTGCCGAAGTTTCCGACCTGCCAGCGGGTATCGTCAATATGTTCTGTGAGACGGGCAGCGATGGTGCGATAGAGCTGGTCGATTCGATCGATGTCGATGTGGTGAGCTATACCGGCAGCACCGACGTTGGCAAACAAATTATGGCTGCTGGTGCAAGGACACTGAAGCGCCTCGGCCTGGAGCTCGGCGGTAGTGCGCCGTGCATCGTATTCGACGATGCCGATATCGACCTGGCCGCGCCCGCGCTCGTTCGCGCTGGTATGTTTATGGCGGGCCAGTACTGCTGTTCCGCAACGCGAGTGCTCGCCCACAACAGTGTTCTGGATCAGACTCAGCAAAAGCTAAGCGATGCCATGGGCGCTTTGGTGGTTGGGCCGGGTAACGATCCGAATAGCCAGATGGGCCCTATGATCGACGAAGTCGGCCGGCAACGGGTGAACAATCTTCTCGACAATGCGGGTCAGACAGACGAAATATTGTGTCGTATTGATTCGCCACGAGGGCTGGCAGAGTCGGGCTTCTTCCTGGGGCCAAGCCTCGTGCATGCGAGCAATCCTGAATCTCTGATGTACACCGGAGAAGTATTCGGACCTGTGTTAGTCATCGACGGTTTTGACGACGAGGAAGAAGCAACGAGGAAGGCAAACAATAGCCGATTCGGTCTTGCAGCCAGTGTATGGAGCCGAGATCTGCAGCGAGGGCATCGTGTAGCCAACAAGCTGCAAAGCGGCACCGTCTGGATCAACAGCCACGGCCGCACGTTTCCTGAAATTGAAACCGGTGGTTACAAAGAAAGTGGCATTGGGCGGCTTCACGGCGTTGAAGGCCTGTCTGAATTCCTGCAAACCAAAACCATTTCGTGGACCACAAACCCATAAATTCGGAGAGCGAAATTGCATGAAAAAAATTGATATTTTTAACCACATCTGGCCCGACGCCTATTTCAAAAAGGTCCAGGAAGTTGCGCCCCACATGAAGGATATGGGTCGTCGCGTGAAGAGCGTGCCCATGATCACGGATCTGGACGAGCGTTTTCGTGTGATGGATCTATTTGATGACTACCATCAGGTATTGTCGTTATCATCGCCTCCAATGGAAGTTATGGGCGGCCCGCAAGATGCCTATGATCTGGCGAGAATCGGCAACGACTCAATGGCGGAACTGGTGCAGAAGTATCCGGACCGCTTTCCGGGCTTTGTCGCATCGCTACCAATGAATAATCCAAAGGCATTCATTGACGAGGCCAAACGGTCGGTAAATGAACTGGGCGCGTTCGGTGTGCAGATATATACCAACTGCGCCGGACGTCCGATGGACGATCCGGAGTTCTTTGAGTTGTATGCGCTAATGGCGGAGATGGATAAACCTATTTGGGTTCATCCGACGCGCCTGCCGACGTTTGCAGATTACCAGGGCGAAGAATTTTCTCAGTACGAAATCTGGTGGACGCTGGGATGGCCTTATGAAACAGCGGTATTTATGTCGCGGCTGGTGTTCTCGAAAATCTTCGATATGCATCCGGACATCAAAATCATCACACACCACGGGGGCGGACTGATTCCATTGCTTGAGGGCAGGGTAGGACCTGGCTGGGACCAGCTCGGTTCTCGCACATCCCGGGTTGACTATAAGAAGCTTCTTAAAGAACTGAAACACAGGCCGATCGACTATTTTCGAATGTTTTATGCGGATACGGCACTTTTCGGCGCGCGTGCGGGCACGGAGTGTGCTTTGGATTTCTTTGGCGTAGATCATTTCCTGTTTGCGTCTGACTCTCCTTTCGATCCGGAAAAAGGTCCGATGTATATTCGCGAGACAATTAAAATTATTGACAATCTGGAGGTATCGGAAGCCGATCGCGAGAAGATATACATTCGCAATGCGGAAAAATTATTCGGTGTGACATTGGGCTCCTGATATTCACTGAGTACGTTCGTCTGCCATCGCCTGACTCTGATAATCTACATTTCAAAGTTCGATTCAAGATCATCAGCCGGTTTTCGACCGGATTCACTGTAACGGCGTGGTTACAGAGTTTTTGGACGAGGAAGGCGATAAAAGAATCCGTTTGCAGCTTGAAGCGACTGATCAACACGGACAGGCAAAACTCTCGGATTCCGGAAACCGCTGAGCATTTTCGAAAACAGAATATCGCCGCAGTGATCTTTCCGGATATGCCGATCATACTGGCGCACCCTTCCTTTCCCTGGCAAGAGGAGGCACTGGCCGTTGCACAACACAAACCCAACGTCTACATTGACCTGTCCGGTTGGTCACCGAAATACTTCCCGAAGATTTTGATCCAGTACGCCAATTCAAACCTGAAAAAGAAGATGTTGTTTGGATCCGACTGGCCAATGATTACTCTGGAACGCTGGTTTGCGGATTTTGAGAAAATTGTCATTGAGGATGAAGTGCGTCCTCTGATTCTGAAGGAAAATGCGATGAGACTTTTGCAAGGGGTCGAACAATGACCAGCATGACACTTAACCTGCACCGAGCCGTGCAACAGCGGCCGAACGAGGTTGCCACGATTTTTAGCAAGAGAAAAAAGACCTGGTCAGAGATCTATGAGCGGGTTCCCAGATTTGCCGCCGCTTTGCGACAATTGGGTATCGAACGAGGCGACTGCGTCGCGATTCTCGCGCTCAATTCGGATGTTTATTTCGAGTCTTTCCTTGCTGTACCCTGGGCTGGCGCGGCGATTGTGCCGCTGAATACGCGTTGGGCAACGTCGGAAATCGCGTACGGAATCAACGACTCTGAAAGCAAACTGTTGCTGATCGACGATGCGTTTGCCGCGGCGGCCGGGGAACTGCTGGAAACTTGTCCGGCGTTACAGAATTGTGTGTTTATTGGCGAAAATGCGCCACCAGGCGGGGTCGCTGACCTTAGAGACCTTATTAACAAGGCACCCGCCATGGAAGAGGACCTGCGTGCCGGGTCCGACCTTTTCGGTATTTTCTATACCAGCGGCACGACGGCGCAGCCCAAGGGCGTCAGGCTAAGCCACACGAATGTCTGGAGCAGTGCGGTGGGTGTTCGCCGCCGAGCTAAAGTTCGATCCTGACGATATTTATCTGCATTGCGCACCCATGTTTCATCTGGCGGACGGCGTTCACGGATTTGCAGCACTCTTGTCATCTGCGAAACACGATTTTCTTGCGGCTTTCAATCCCGCAGCACTGATTGACCTGATCGAACGGGATCGTGTTACGCATACCTTACTCGTACCGACAATGATAGCGGCCTTATTGGCCAATCCCAGGATAGGCTCTGCCGACCTGTCGAGTCTGAAGACGATAACCTATGGCGCGTCGCCAATGACAGAGGACTTGCTTCGGAAAACAGCGGCAGCCCTTCAGGATGTTGGCCTCGTCCAGGGATACGGGATGACGGAGATGGCACCAACTGTCTCAATGCTCAGTGCGAAAGACCACATTCTGGAAGGCCCATTGGCCAGCCGGTCAAAGTCGGTAGGACAAGCGTCAGTGGGAGTCCGGGTCAAGATCGCCGAAGAAGACGGCCAGGAGGTCGCACGCGGTGTCGTTGGTGAGATCTGGGCGACAGGGCCGAATGTCATGTTGGGCTACAATAACAAGCCCGACGAATCCGCTCGCGTACTGGTAGACGGATGGATGCGAACCGGTGATGCGGGCTACATGGACGAAGATGGCTTCATCTACCTCGTCGATCGAATCAAGGATATGATTATTACCGGTGGCGAAAATGTCGCGTCACTGGAAGTGGAAAACATCATCGCTGCCCATTCTGCGGTATCAATGTGTGCTGTTTTTGGATTGCTGGATGACTATTGGGGCGAGAGAGTACATGCAGTGGTCGTTCCGGAAGCCGATATCGAAGTGACGGAAACCGAGATTATTGCGCATTGCAAGAAGAGCCTGGCGGGATACAAATGCCCGACGAGTGTGGACGTCAGGACAGAGCCACTGCCTCTGTCAGGCGCAGGCAAGGTCATGAAACGAAAGCTCAAGGAGTCATACGTGCGGCCGGATTCTCACAACGGCAGCGTCAATGCATGACAAAACTACAGATGAATCCAATTGAAGCGCGGCGCAAGTATGAGTCACGTGACAAACGTTCTCGGCCACTGGTTGCGCCGCACCGCGCTGGCAAATAAAGCGATCTTTGCTCGCCATCGGGCCGCCCCTGATCGAAGTTTGCAATCGGTTTGGCAGTGGCCCCTTACTTTTCGCTGCACATGGCAGCCGTCATGCGAAGGAATTACAGCTGACGTCGTAGCCGCTGACCACGGCAGGCAACCCGCCAAATGTGGTAACGTCTGAGTGAATTGAATTTGCAGCAATTGCTTAA
>QIHS01000428.1 GCA_003229095.1 Woeseia sp.
GCAGCAGACAATCAGACCGCAGTCACCATTCATGTGTTGCAGGGCGAGCGCCAGCGAGCGCAAGACAATAACTCCCTGGGTCGATTCGACCTGACCGACATTCCGCCGGCACCACGAGGCATGCCGCAGGTAGAGGTACAGTTCGATATCGATGCCAACGGCATCATCAATGTTTCTGCAAAGGACAAGGCGACGGGCAAGAGCCAGAAAATTGTCATCAAGTCCTCAAGTGGTTTGTCAGACGACGAAGTTGAACAGATGGTCGCGGACGCCGCGAGTCACGCAGAGGACGACAAGAAATTCCGCGAGCAAGTTGACGCACGAAACCAGGCAGACGGTCTTATCCATGCCGCGGAAAAAACCCTTGCCGAGGCTGGCGAGAAAGTGACCGGCGAGGAGCGCCTGGCAGTCGAGAACGCAGTAGCCGATCTCAAGGCGGTATTGGACGATGGCGACAAAGACGTCGTTGAAGCCAAAACCGCAGCGTTGGCGGAAGCTTCTGCGGCAGTTGCACAGAAACTTTATGCCGAGCAGGCAGAGGAAGGCGCTGAATCAGCAGATACTTCAGGCAAAGAGGGTGATGACGTTGTCGATGCAGAATTTGAGGAAGTCGACAACAACGAGAAAAGTAAGTCGGAATAAGATTCTCAACAGGACCTATTCCAATCTCAGCTGGCAAGCACATCGGGCGCCGTTGTCGGCGCCCGGTTTTTACAGAAGTTTAATAAATGGCAAAGCGTGACTACTACGAAATTCTTGATGTGCCGAAGGATGCGGTCTTATCGACGTCTTGCCATGAAGCATCACCCGGATCGGAACAAGAACGACACAGGGGCAGAGGCAAAATTCAAAGAAGCCAAAGAAGCTTACGAAGTCCTGAAAGACGGGGATAAACGCGCAGCCTACGATCGATTTGGCCACGAAGGGGTTCGCGGTGGCCCGGCCGGCGGCGGCGGCTTCGGCGCAGAAGGGTTCAGCGATGTTTTCGGCGACGTATTTGGCGACATCTTTGGCGGCGGCAGGCGAGGCGCGAGCCAGGTGTTTCGCGGTGCAGACCTCGGCTATGAGATGAATCTTGATCTCGAGCAGGCGGTTAAAGGCGAATCGGTCACGATCGACGTGGCTACCCAGGTGAGTTGTGATGAATGTAGTGGCAGTGGCGCTGAGACGGGCTCTGAGCCCGTCAGCTGCACAACCTGCGGTGGCGTCGGCCAGGTACGCATGAAGCAGGGGTTCTTCTCTATTCAGCAAACCTGTCCGGCCTGCAAAGGTGTGGGCAGCGTCATCAACAACCCCTGCAAGAAATGTCATGGCCACGGGCGCCAGGCAAAAGAAAAGACGCTGAACGTCAAGGTTCCAGCCGGCGTTGACAACGGCGATCGCATTCGGCTGTCCGGGGAAGGCGAAGCCGGGAGAAACGGTGGGCCGGCAGGCGATCTCTATGTAGAAATTCGTATCCAGCCGCACAAGATTTTCGATCGCGACGGCGCAGACTTGTCTTGCGAAGTGCCAATCAGTTTTGCAATCGCGACGCTTGGCGGCGATGTCGAATTGCCGACGCTCGATGGCAATGTTTCTCTGAAGGTGCCCGGTGGCACGCAGTCCGGCAAGATTTTTCGTCTGCGCGGTAAGGGTGTGACGACGGTTCGCGATCACCGGCAAGGCGATCTGTTTGCCCGGGTTGCGGTGGAAACGCCGGTAGACCTTACTGACGAGCAAACATCGCTGTTACAGAAATTCGAGAAATCAATCAGTGCGGGTGGCGACCGGCACAATCCACGAGCAGACAGCTGGCTGGAAACCGTCAAACGTTTTTTCGACAAGATAACCTGAGCCTTTTTTCGTCTGAGGATTACGGACAGGACTGGCGTGCGGGCGCGTGCTTCAGTAGACTAGGCGGAGTCGTCGGTTGAACGACGAAATGACGAGCGGAAGGCAATGTCCTTCCGCTTTTGTACATCTAAAGTACGACCCGCTGTTTTGCTGAATGATGTTGCCCGAAATTAAGGATTGCTGTTGAGTACGCCCGCTGTTTTGGCTTTGCAAGACGGGACTATATTCCGCGGCGTTTCTGTCGGTGCCGAAGGCAAAACGATCGGCGAGGTCGTCTTTAACACGGCCATGACCGGATATCAGGAAATTCTGACCGATCCATCCTATTGCCGTCAGATCGTCACGCTCACCTATCCGCACATCGGCAATACCGGCACGAACAGTGACGATATGGAATCTTCACGGATTCACGCATCCGGCCTGGTCATCCGCGACAGCAGTATGATTGCCAGCAGTTGGCGCTCGGAGCAAACTTTGTCCGAATTCCTGATCGCCGGCAACCTGGTCGCGATAGCGGAGATAGACACGCGAAAATTGACCCGTATCCTGAGGGAGAAGGGTGCTATGTCGGGTTGCATCATGACCGGTAACATAAATGTAGAAATGGCCATAGAGCACGCCAACAAATTTCCGGGTATCGGTGGTATGGATCTCGCGAAATTTGTCACGACCAAGCAGCCCTACCAGTGGAGCCAGGGTAATAACTTCGGTGAATCCAGTCGCATCCTGAGTCGCAGAATCGCGCCGTATCATGTGGTCGTATACGACTACGGTATCAAGAGAACTATTTTGCAAATGTTGTCAGACCTTGATTGTCGGATGACGGTTGTACCCGCCACGATGTCAGCCAGCGAGGTCATGGAGCTGGCCCCCGACGGCATTTTTCTCTCAAATGGCCCCGGAGACCCGGAACCTTGCGACTATGCGATTGCGGCGATCGAGGAAATACTTGAGAGTGAGGTCCCTGTTTTTGGCATCTGCCTCGGGCACCAGTTACTGGCATTGGCCGCTGGCGGCAAAACCGAGAAAATGAAGTTCGGCCACCATGGCGCCAATCACCCGGTGCAGGATCTTGGCAACGGACGGGTTCTGATCACCAGCCAGAGAATCACGGCTTCGCGGTGGATGCAGACGCATTGCCCGCCAATGTTCAGATAACGCACAAATCGTTGTTCGACGGCTCCCTGCAGGGCATTGCATTCACCGATCGGCCTGCATATAGCTTCCAGGGGCATCCGGAAGCGAGCCCCGGACCACACGATGTGGCCTATATTTTCGAAAGGTTCATCAGAGATATGGATGAATACAAGCGCAATTCCAAACGAAATACTGTTTCAATTTAGTTTTATAAAACAAAGACATGAATCGATAACTTAAAGTAAATCCGGAAATATAAGCCAGCCATAGAATGCCAAAACGAACAGACATCGACAGCATCCTGATCATTGGAGCCGGGCCCATTGTTATTGGCCAGGCCTGCGAATTTGACTATTCAGGTGCACAAGCCTGCAAGGCGCTCAAAGAAGAGGGCTACCGGGTCATTCTCGTCAACTCCAATCCTGCCACGATCATGACCGACCCGGAAACGGCGGATGCGGTCTACATCGAGCCCGTCGACTGGACTGCACTGGAACAAGTGATCGCAAAAGAGAAGCCCGATGCATTGCTGCCGACGATGGGCGGGCAGACGGGCTTGAATTGTGCGCTGGATCTGGTTCGGGAAGGGGTACTGCAAAAGTACGATGTCGAGATGATTGGCGCTTCGCGTGAAGCGATCGATATGGCTGAAGATCGCGAGCTGTTCCGCAAAGCGATGGGCGAAATTGGTCTTGAAACGGCGCAAGCGGAAATTGCCCACTCTATTGAAGAGGCGATTGAAAAACAGGCTGAGGTGGGATATCCAACCATCATTCGTCCGTCGTTCACGCTCGGCGGCACGGGCGGTGGCATTGCCTACAATCAGGAAGAGTTCCGGCGGATCGTGACGCATGGACTTGAGATGTCACCGACAACAGAGATCCTGTTGGAGGAATCGGTCATCGGTTGGAAAGAATTCGAGATGGAGGTGGTACGCGATAAGAACGACAATTGCATTATCGTCTGTTCTATCGAAAATCTCGATCCGATGGGCGTGCACACCGGTGATTCCATAACGGTGGCACCGGCACAGACACTGACCGACAAAGAATATCAGCGCATGCGCAATGCTTCGATCGATGTATTGCGCAAGATCGGCGTAGAGACCGGTGGTTCGAATGTGCAATTTGCAATCAATCCGGAAGACGGGCGCCTGATCATTGTCGAAATGAATCCGCGCGTATCCCGATCTTCAGCGCTGGCATCCAAGGCAACCGGCTTTCCGATTGCCAAGATCGCCGCGAAACTGGCGGTTGGATACACGCTCGATGAATTGAAGAATGAAATTACCGGCGGCCAGACACCTGCATCTTTCGAGCCGAGCATCGACTACGTTGTGACGAAAATTCCGCGTTTTACGTTCGAAAAATTTCCGGGTGCAGTGGACAGGCTGACGACGCAGATGAAGTCGGTGGGCGAGGTGATGGCCATCGGTCGCAATTTCCAGGAATCGTTGCAAAAGGCGCTGCGCGGTCTGGAGACAGGCGTAACAGGGCTTGATGAAATGATGCCTGCGGCAGTGGACGAAGAAGAAAAAGTCAGGCTTCGCCAGGAATTGCGCCTGCCGGGCCCGGACCGGCTCTTTTTCGTTGCCGATGCAATGCGCCAGGGGTTTACGATTGACGAAATCTTCACCCTTAGCGGTATCGATCCCTGGTTCCTGGTGCAGATTGCTGACCTTGTGCGTGAGGAAAACAGTATTCGCGAGGGTGGCCTGAATGAGCTCGAGGCAGATCGACTTCGGCTGCTGAAGCGTAAAGGATTTTCGGACGCGCGCATCGCAACACTGACGAGTCGAAAGGAATCGGAGATCCGAAAACGCCGCATCGAGGCCGATATTCGACCGGTCTTCAAACGAGTGGATACCTGCGCTGCAGAATTCGCAACGACGACTGCCTACATGTACTCAACCTATGAGGAAGAGTGCGAGGCGATGCCGACAGACAAAGAAAAAATCATGATTCTGGGTGGCGGGCCGAATCGAATCGGTCAGGGCATCGAATTCGACTACTGTTGCGTTCACGCGGCTTTGGCACTCAGAGAGGCAGGCTACGAGACGATCATGGTCAACTGCAATCCTGAGACGGTGTCGACCGATTACGATACATCGGACCGCCTGTATTTTGAGTCCCTGACCTTTGAAGACGTCATGGAAGTCATCGAGGTAGAGAAACCAAAGGGCGTCATCGTTCAATATGGCGGGCAGACACCGCTGAAGCTTGCGCGAGAACTGCAAGCCGCCGGCGCGCCGATCATCGGTACGTCGCCTGATTCAATCGACCTCGCAGAAGACCGCGAACGCTTCCAGAAACTCGTTCACGATCTTGATCTGAAGCAACCTCCAAACCAGGTTGCAAGAAGCACAGAAGAAGCGATCGCAATGGGCGCGACCGTAGGTTACCCATTGGTTGTTCGACCCTCCTATGTTCTCGGCGGGCGTGCCATGGAAATTGTTCACGGCGATGATGATCTCGCTGCGTATATGGAAGCAGCGATCGATGTTTCAAACGACAGCCCGGTGCTGCTGGACAGGTTTCTTGACCGTGCTATCGAGGTGGACGTTGACGCGATCTGCGATGGGGAGCAGGTGTTTATCGGCGGCATCATGGAACATATCGAACAGGCCGGTGTGCATTCGGGCGATTCCGGCTGTTCTATTCCGCCGTTTAGTCTGGGCAGCGAGCTACAAGAAATATTGATCGAGCAAGTTGGCAAGCTGGCAGAAGGCCTGAAAGTGGTTGGCCTGATGAACACTCAATTCGCTATTCAAAACGATGTGGTTTACCTGCTTGAGGTTAACCCGAGGGCTTCGCGGACAGTGCCCTTTGTGTCCAAAGCGACGGGCGTACCACTCGCAAAAATTGCAGCGCGGGTAATGGTCGGCGAATCGCTCAAGCAACAGGGTTTTGTAAAACAGCGTATTCCGCCGTATTTTTCAGTCAAAGAGGCCGTGTTTCCGTTTCTCAAGTTTCCAGGCGCCGACCCGATTCTGGGTCCGGAAATGAAATCCACTGGTGAGGTGATGGGCGTCGGTCGTTCGTTTGGCGAGGCATACGCCAAGGCTCAGCTTGCTTCCGGCGTGGTTTTGCCGACCTCCGGCACGGCACTGATCAGTGTTCGTAATCGTGATAAGAATCGCGCCGTTGAACTTGCCAATATACTGCTGGAGCGCGGTTTCGCCATCGTTGCGACGGAGGGCACTGCAAAGTTCCTGAGTGAAGCGGGGGTGGAGTGTCGCTGTGCCAAAAAGGTTCTGGAAGGCAGGCCACATATTGTTGATATGATCAAGAACAGGGAGATTTCACTGATCGTCAACACGACTGAAGGAAAACAGGCGATTCGCGAATCGGAATCGATACGAGGAGAGGCGGTGCGGACTAACGTAACCTATTACACGACGCTTGATGCTGCAATTGAATCCTGCAAGGCGCTTGAGCATCTCGGAAATGCTGAAGTCAATTGCCTGCAGGACCTGCACAAGGAGGTAGCAGTATGAGCAAAGTGCCGATGACGGTGCACGGCGCCGAATTGTTGCGTAAGGAACTGAAGAAGCTGAAGTCGGGGGACAGGCCACAGGTTATTCAGGCGATTGCGGAGGCAAGAGCTCACGGTGACCTGAAAGAGAATGCCGAGTATCACGCCGCCAAGGAACAGCAGGGATTCATTGAGGGCCGCATCAAGGAAATCGATGGAAAGTTGTCGCATGTTCAGGTGATTGACGTCACTGCTGTCGATGCAAAAGGCAAGGTCATTTTTGGCGCAACGGTTGATTTGCTGGATGTGCAGGCCGAGCAGAATATTACTTACAGGATTGTCGGTGAGGATGAAGCGGACATTGGTGCCGGATTGATTTCTTACACGTCACCCATCGCCAGAGCATTAATTGGCAAAAATGAGGGTGACGAAGTCACTTTTGCGGCGCCCAGCGGTGACAAGTTTTACGAGATTATCCAGGTGCACTACGTCTGACAGGCGATCTTGACAGAAGAGATTATTTTACCGGCATGCGTAATTGCGGCTTATCGTTGTTGCGACGGTAGACCAGTGCAACATTGCCGACGCGGCTGACGAGGTGTACTGATTCCTTTTGGCACAACTCGTCGATAGTGGTGTCACGGGCAGCCCGGTCTCCAGCGCGTATTCTGACCTTGATTAATTCATGGTGATCAATAGTGGTCGAGAACTCCCTGAGCAATGCATCGGACAGGCCGGCATCGCCGATGGTGATAACGGGTTTGAGCTGGTGACCGAGGCCACGCAGGAATTTCTTTTGAGATTCTGTGGTAACAAGATGGCATGAGTAAACCGAGGCGAAGTACTGGATCCTGGCGCCAGCGCCAGGAAAAAGATCCCTATGTGCAGATGGCGAGGCGGGATGGCTGGCGCTC
>QIHS01000423.1 GCA_003229095.1 Woeseia sp.
GTGAGGCACGCCGATGGTCTGTTGCCCGCTGGGGCAAGAAAAGAACGAGGTCGTATTTCCAGCAGCTGCATGACGGCGCGGATTACATCGCCACGCATCAACGAGCGATAGCAACGAGAGACGACCTGCTCGAGAATACGGATCTCGGTGTGTACCCGGTTGGTGAACACTACCTCGTCTATGTGCCGATGAATGATACTCAGATAGTCATTGTGGCATTGATTCGACAAACCCGCGATGTCCCCGCCATTCTAAAGGCCAACAACTTTCAGATACGTCGGCAGCTGACCGCAGCACTGAAGATATTGCGAGCCAGGCGATAATCGCATTTGCCCGCATTTTGTTTCTAATTGGTCGAGTCCCGCTATTGTGAAACGCTCAATTTACCCTGCGCTTCTTCTGACACTTGCACTTTCAGCATGTGGCGATCAACCTGCGACGCCTGAGTCGCCCACTAATGTACGACACTTTGTTGGCAGTGCAAACTGCTCGAGCTGCCATGAATCTCAGTATGGCGACTGGCGAGGCTCGCACCACGAGCTCGCCATGCAAATCGCCAATCAGACGACTGTTCTCGGAAACTTCAACAACGCAGAATTCGACTATTTTGGTAACAAGACCCGCTTCCTGACACGTGGCAATGAGTTTATCGTCGCAACGCAGGACGCGAACGGACGCGAACAGGAATTTAAGGTCGCCTACACGTTTGGCGTCACTCCACTACAGCAATATCTTGTCGAATTTCCCGGAGGGAGAATGCAGGCCTTGCCGTTCTCCTGGGACACTCGCCCCGCAGCCGATGGCGGGATGCGCTGGTTTCACCTTTATCCCGATGAATATATCGGACCGGGTGACGAGTTGCACTGGACGGGGCGCTATCAGAACTGGAATTACATGTGCGCCGAGTGCCACTCGACGAATCTTGAGATGGGATACGACGCTGGCACTGATACCTTTGCGACAAGCTATTCAGAATTGTCTGTGGGCTGCGAAGCCTGTCACGGTCCAGGATCAGACCACGTAGTTCAGGCGAACAGCGGCACATTCGATGACCAGCTCGGATTAGCACTGAGCTTCAGTGATCGGTCGACCAGCAGCTGGACCATGGATCCGGAGTCGGGCATTGCCCGGCGCAGTGAACCTCCGGACCATCTAGCGCAGGAAGTCGAAAGCTGTGGACGATGTCATTCGAGACGTGGACCGATCAGCACCGATTACGAATATGGCAAGCCATTGGCCGACACGCATTTACCGGCGCTTATTGATGAGCGCCTGTATTTCTCCGACGGCCAGATTAAGGGTGAGGTCTATGTCTATGGATCGTTCATCCAAAGTCGCATGTACCAGGCCGGGGTGACCTGCAGCGATTGTCACAACCCACACTCTGCCTCGCTGCGCACGGGCGACACGCCCAGCGATATCTGTTCGCAATGCCACCTGCCGTCGAAATTTGCCACGAAAGAACACAGCGGCCATGCAAGCACTGATGCCATGTGCGTTGACTGCCATATGGCCGCACGAATATATATGGGAGTCGACGCTCGACGTGACCACAGTTTTCGCATTCCGCGGCCGGACATTCATGATAAGACAGGCGCGCCGAATGCCTGCAGTAACTGCCACACAGACAAAAACACGAGTTGGGCCGAAAGTGCTTTGAATGCTCTTGGTGCAACGCCCCGTCCGCACTACGCAACGGCAATCGCCGCCGGGCGCCAGGGATACGCCAACGACACGCTCACTGAGGCATCCACCAATGCAGACTTCCCGGCGATAGCGCGTGCAACAATGCTGACCCTGCTGGCAGCACCATTTGGTGTAGACGAGATGGCCGCTGTGGAATTAGCGCTTACAGATCCGGACCCGTTACTGCGTATTGCAGCACTGCGCACACTCAGGCCCTTTCCCGCTGAAACGAAATTAGCCATTGGTGGTGAGACACTGAACGACCCGATACGCAGTGTTCGACTTCAGGCCGCTGCTACATTCGCGGACATACGCGACCTCTTACCACTCGAGCAAACGAGAGCATTCGGACGTGCGGCTGAGGAATATCGCGCTGCCTACACCATGCTCTCAAGTTCCCCTGATGCGTTGATGAACCTCGGCAACTTCGAAATAGCCAACGGGAACCTGGCCCGCGCAACTGATTATTTTGAGCAGGCACTGAAAATCGATGTGACATTTGTGCCGGCTCGCCTGAACCTTGTCGATACGCTTCGACAAGGTCAGGATGAAACAAGGGTCGAAGAACTTCTTCGCCAGGGTATCGCTATTGCACCGAGTAATGCAGCGCTTCGTCACTCACTGGGGCTGTCACTGATTCGCACCGGTCAACACGAGGCGGGCCTCAGCGAGTTGCGGCAGGCCTTCGAGTTTCAGCCCTCGGAAGATCGCTATGCCTACGTCTTGAGCATCGCCCTCAATTCACTTGGACAGCAGAGCGAGGCACTGATTCTGCTCGAAAACGCATATCAGGCGTCTCCCACTCATTACGACATCGGCTGGGCCCTGGCGACGATCCTGCGAGACTCTGGTGACTATGCGCGTGCACATGAAATCGCGGATCAACTCGCCGGTTACTATCCGGACGACGGGAACATAGCGGCATTGCGTCAATGGCTCGCCGCAGCAATTGTAGAATAGAAACCATTTGATTTTTGAGTGCCGCAACAGCCTTATAAAGTCCGCCACCATAATCCAGCAAAAGTGCTGTAACCGAGGTCACGGTGCTTTAGGCGGCGTTCACTGTCCAGCGTGTAATAGGTTGGGTAGGCGTAAATGTTCCAGTCTTCGGCGATCCGCCGATTACCCAGCAAGACCGGCACCGTAATTTCATTACGGCTTACGTATTCGTGTACCTCATCCGGAGATTGCCAATCGAGCACCACCAGCAATATCTGCAGGTCGGTTTCGCTTCTCACACGGCGCAGGAAATTGATGTTGCCGGAGCTGGCCGAACAAATCTTGCACCAGGGCGCGAAGAAGTAGATCAGTGTCGTATCGGCAGAGCCCTTCGCAAAATCAAAATCAGACCCGTCGAGCATCATCGCGCGCAAATCAGGTGCTTCCTGCAATTCTGTCGTCAGTAGATCGCGCGAATTATAAGCGTAAAGCGCAAATACGACGGTGCCAATTGCGAGCGTTTCCAACAGGTATTTCAACACGCGTTTTGCCCTGGCACTCACGCGCAAATCGATCTTGCCAGTCCAGGCTAGAACGGCAGATCTCTGTCGAGCACCGTCCATTCGCCATCAACAATCCGGGAAAGAAATAAATTGTCGGCTGCCTGATGTTTTTCCGGGCCAAACGACAATGTTGGACCGCCAAACGGGTCCTGGTAGTCGCTGATCTTTTCCAGCTCAGCAAGCATCCTGTCTGTGGTGAGATCGCGGCCAGCCCCCTGCATCGCCTGAATCATCAGGTCCGCGGTAACGTATCCCAATTGTGCCTGCACGCTGGGCTCGTCACCAAAGCGGTCGCGATATTGCTGAAACCAATCCCGGCGCCATTTGGCCTCAACCGAATCCCCTTCGAGATCAGCCATCACGATCGGGCCGGCAGAATACAAACCCTCCATGCCGCCATCGGCCGCCTCAGCGATCAATGGGTGCATGACCACCATGTTGCCAACAATCGGCACATCCCAGCCCGCTTTCCGAACAGCGGTATAGAGCTGAATCGTGTCGATAATAATCGTGCCTATAAAGAGTACCTCGCACCCTGAATTCTTCATGCGCGTTACGGTAGCGACGAAATCAGTCTCGGTGACCTTGTGCCTGCCAAGATAAACAGACTCCAGCCCCAGTTCAGCGACACTGGCCTCGTAGCCTAATTCTGCTTCATGCCCATAGTCGGTCGCCTGGGTTTGCATGCAGACTTTCTTCGCGCCGGTCTTGCGGGTCATATAGGCAACGGCGCCGCGAACCTGATCACGGTAGCTGACAAAATAGGAAAATTTCATTGGGTGCAGTGGTTCGTACATCGAAACTGCAGCCGTTACCGGAAACAGATTCGCGACACCCATGCGAAGCTGCCTGGGCAGGACTGCGTTGTTGGTCGGTGTGCCAATATTGCCGAGCATGACAAATACTTTGTCCCTGTTAAGAAGTTTATTGGCTGCCTTGACCGCCAATGGCACCAGGTACTGACCATCTTCGACAATCAGCTTGATTTGCCTGCCATGTATCCCGCCGCGTGCATTTTCTTCATCGAAACGCATGCGCGTGCCGTTGGTGGAGGAAACGCCCCACACTGCTGCCGCACCGGACAGATCAGAAATCTGCCCAACCTTTATGGAATCGTCGGTTACGCCTTGTGGCGCCGAAAACGAGGCGCCGGCAATGAATACCAGAAAAATCGCAACAAAAGTTCGCTTTGCCATGTCGTAAGCCATCC
>QIHS01000497.1 GCA_003229095.1 Woeseia sp.
CAGCGACCTCCGCAAACGTTACCAGTATGACGATCGCAACCGGTAGATTCATCATTTCTGCAAAGCCATTGATGTCGGCCACCTTGCCAATACCGTGGAACAAAAACACTGCGGCAATACCGATTCTCAGGAACCAATGCGCATGCCGTGAAAACGAATCAAATACGCTAAACATCTGTCCTCTCCTTTCTCGTTATTCTTTTCGATCAGGCGAATACCGGGGTCTCACCTTGCGCAAGCTTGAGCCTGGTCCATACATTCATGTTGATGACGATCGCGGCTATCTCGGCGATCTCTTTGGCTAAGCTGACGAAAGGGGTTAGTTCCGGATCGAATCTTCTGTTCTCGAATTTTACTTCTTCCATCTTTGGTCCCATCCCATTGCAAGTGGCGTGTGTGCGTTTCGGCTGTAGATTGTAAATCGGCGTCGAGACTTGACCCACGTTGTTACCGAAAACCAAGACCTTAGAAACGAATCGGCACCGAAACCGTGTCAAATTTGTGAGCCGACCTACGCTCAAAGCCTGCACGCACTAGCGGTCACCATTTAGCTCGATCAGATAATCGGCCAGCGGATCATAGTTGAATTGATCGGCCTGTTTAAGCGCTGCAATATATGCGGATCGCGCAATCGCTATTTTTGGCCAACGTATCAGTTGCCCAGACTATCGGCGGTTCCTTGGCAACATGCTCAACCACGGCGTCACAAGAAAGGCGTGACCACCGACCATTGCCGTTGTCGAATGGATGCGCCGAAACCAAAGCATGATGATACCGCGCAATGAACAGCACCAGCTTTGCATCACCGCGGGCCACCCATTCGCGGTTGTAGTCCATTGCCACACGACCAAGCTCCATCGGCACCATTTGGGGTGCCACGCCGATGTTTGGGCGCGCGCCCGTTACCGAGCGCAGCGTCCCAGCCCAGGACCAAACCTGATCGTACATTCTCGAATGCAGTTCTTGATAGAGCTCAACGGTGAACACATTTGGGAATCGCCCGCGCTCAATCCACTCGACGGCATTGACGATATTGAGACCCTCCGCCTCATCCAGTTGCGCTCGTGTCGTAATATCGCCGCGGAGCAGCCCGGAAATATCATCCAGCGGTGTTGCTCCGTCTGGCTGATCGGTGATCTTGTCAGTCATTCCAGAGGTTTGCTGGTCGCTTGACCTCGATTTCTTTGGTGAGATCGATGATAGCCCGGGATAGAGACTCAGTTTCGATCGCGGATGCCTCTAAGGCTTGCGACTGATTGACTCGACCAAGCTTCTTGCTCGCACGTCGTAGTGCCTGTTCGGCGATCATCTTCTCAAGTGGTTTTCGAGGAACGAAGACGTACTGCAGATCGCAGCCAAGCGCCTCCGCTACATTGCGCATGCTGGAAAGGGTTATCGTCCCCTTCAGTTCATTGGATTCCAAGTCATCGAGGCTCTGGCGAGCGACGTCTATCCGCCTGGCCAGTTGTGTTTTGCTCATGCCGAGCGCCTGTCTGATTGAGGCTATCCAGCCAATGCGAGGCCGCGAGGGCACATTGGCCGCCAACAATACGTCGTCGAGCTGCCGCGTCTTTTGTCGGGCTACTCTTGGTTGCTGTTTGCGGGGCATGCGCAGCTCCTGACCTGCATTTTGGTGCACTAATAGTAGGTCATAACCTGCGTTTTATCAACCTATTAGCAGGTTATATCCTGCGAATCGATAAGGCACTCAACAAATACCATTACCATTTCTCGTAATTTTATGCGGAAATCTCGCAATATTTGATGGATGTCCTGAATTGCTGCCCAGTAGACCTTATTGGAATTGGCGCCCGGGAACCGTCATATTCTAGCCTTGCCGACTGGGCCGCGTCCTCGCGCGATGCGCTGCCGCCTTGGCCCTGTTGCCGCACACGGCCATCGTGCACCAACGTCGAGTGTGGTTTTTACTAGTGTCGTGAAACCATAATGTGCACTTTGGGCCTTCGCAGTTTTTCACCCGCTCGAAGTTCGCTTGGCAGATTAAGTCGCCCATAGCCTCTGCAATCGGCAGCAGCAAATCTGCTGGCGTGCGCCAGCGCCGGTGTCGTTGCCATTGCAGCGATGAACTGGTCGCCTCCGACGTCTGTTGTTGGGTGAAGCCGGTTGTTTCGGCACTCCGTGGTTCGATTTGGCGATAGACATCGTCGCGTGCAATCAGGCGATTAAGCTTGCTGAGGTCGGCGAGCGCCCGTGGTTCAAGCCGTTGGCCCGCATGCTTGACGACAAACCCACGGAACCATTCTCTCAAGTCACGCGCCAGAGCTGCGACTTCATCAAACGCTTCGGGTAACGCCTGCTTTTGTAGTCGCTTAACTGCATTTGTGGGAATCAGATCAGTCTGCACGAGCCAAGCGAGCAAGTCTGCCCCATCGCTGAGCCAATCAATCCGTGTTCCCCAAGGCTCGCCGACACTGTTTAGAAAGTCGAGCGCGCGGTCGTCAGCGACAAGGAACGGGTCTGGCCGAGTGGTCCTCGCCATTTCGGTTTCTCCATTAAGTTTTGGCGCTGCAAACTATAAGCACCTGAATGAAATAACCATTAAAATATCACTTGACAGGTTACTATAACTCAAATATTGTATAACCATTAAAAGCATATTTTAACAGTTAGTTAAGACACCGACAACGGTTGCTCCAGCCTGTCACCCACCGAACTTAAGGATTTACCCATGACAAAACTTCTTCACATCATCGCCTCGCCACGTGGCGCCGATTCTGGGGCCAACACACTGGCGCGAGCCTATATTGAGGCACGCCGTGCCACCGATCCGGGTTTTGCAATCGACACGATAGACCTGTGGCGAGACAAGCTGCCAGAGTTTGACGGCGACAAGGCTGCGGCCAAAATGACGTTTTTTGGTGTCGGAGAAATGGATAGCGTAAAACAGTCCGCCTGGGATCACATCACCGAGATCACGAAACGTTTTATCGATGCCGATCATTATGTTTTTGCTGTGCCTATGTGGAATGGTGGTGTTCCTTATAAGCTGAAGCAATATATCGACATAATTACCCAGCCGGGTCTTTTGTTCGGTTTCGACCCGCAAACCGGATACAGCGGTCTACTCAAAAACAAAAAGGCCAGCATATTTTACACCAGCGGCGTCTTCGCGCCGGGCGTTGCCCCTGAATATGGCAGCGATTTCCACTCCACCTATCTGTCATGGTGGCTCGACATGGTGGGTATCAGCGATATCGAGGCCGTTCGTTTCCAGCCCTCCCTGGTAACCGCTGATCCTGCCGGAGAGCTTGCGTCGGCTATCGCCAAATCGCGTTCCATGGCGGTGTGATTATGGCAATCGGGAGCAGTGTATCAGAGCAAGGCTTCTAGCCTGGACTATTCATGAATCACCGTGATGATTGGGCAGAGTCTTGTTTGCACAGGGAATTTTCCGATCGAGCGGAATTCTGAGTGTATTCGTGAATAGTCCGGGCTAGCGTATTTCCACTTTAATCTGCTTCAAGGAAATGCGCTAGAAATCAACATCAAACCCCATCGCTTGCGAACGGCCAATGCCACCCGCAACGGTATCCAGCCTGAAAAGGCATTATTTCAAACGTCAATCAACAGGAGATTACAATGTTCCACAAAACTCTCACTCTGCTTACATTTATTGCAGCACTCGCGTGCTCCGGCGCAGCTTTCGCTCAAACGGCGCCCGCTAAACCGGGATCGGAAAATATCAGCACGCCAGTGACTGATCTTACCTTCTTCGACACCGGCATCAATGGCGTCACCGATGCAGGTTCCATACTTGGCGCATCAGCCTTTGGAGACATGACCAAGGGCGAGCATTCGACCTGGATCCGTATGCCAGCACGGTTCAACGGTGCCGTTCACACTCACACCTATGATTTTTGGGTGGCCGTCGTTTCCGGGGTCGCTGTTAACACCGGCGTCGGTGGCGAGGATGTAACCCTTCCTGCAGGTTCATTCTGGTTCCAACCTGGAGGCAAACCGCATTACACCAACTGTATCTCCACAGTGGAATGCGTTTACTTCGTTAGCCAGAATGGCACCTTCGACTATAATGTCGTGGACACGAAAAAATAATCCAGGCGCATCAGGCCGTTGCCTTATGCCGTATCGAACGCTGTCAGATCGCAGATGATTCCTATACGGATGAAGTTGTTAGAACGCATTCACAAAAGGTGTGTGGAGCCACCTGGGGACAGTTTACTTTATTGAGAAACCGAAGCAGCTTGTCCGAAGACTCTTGAGACGATCCAGAATAGGTCCAACGACAAATAAGTAAACTGTCCCCGGTTCGGACCTCTGCAAAATGGCGCGCCCGGAGAGATTCGAACTCCCGACCACTTGGTTCGAAGCCAAGTACTCTATCCAGCTGAGCTACGGGCGCTTTATTTGGTAAC
>QIHS01000350.1 GCA_003229095.1 Woeseia sp.
CATTGCGAAAGGCCATGCCGATATGAAACATGACATTGAGCGCGAGCCGTTCGCGCATGGCGTTCGATAAGCGTGGCTCCTGACGACCGGTACGCAGAAATGCGGGTCGTTGGTGGTAAAAAGCAAGCTGTGCACCAATGAGCAGAATAAGCCAGTTCAGGTACAGCCACACCAGCGTCGTGATCGCAACAGCAAATCCTGCATAGACTTGTTGCGTGCGGGTCGCATACAAGACAAATGTTGTAAATATTGCGCCGGCCGTTGCCCACATGAAACCACCGGCAACGCCACCGACCAGTGCCGAAGTGAATTTCACTTTCGTGTTCGGCACGAACATATAGAGGAACGTAAATACGCCCGATATCAGTACGTAGGGCAACAGCTTTCCGACCACGACGACGATGGGTCCAAGTGCATCGTTGGCCAGAATATATTGCACAACGGTGTTACTTTGTATTGACGTCAGCATGCCGATCGCCATCATCATCAGCAATGGACCGACCAACAGTACAACAAGATACTCGGTAAATCGTCGCGCAAAATTTCTTGGTTTCGCCACGTACCAAACATAGTTGAAGCTCTCTTCAATCTTTTTTACAGTTGAGATCGCCGTATAAAGAAAAACGGTGAGGCCAACACCGCCAAGAACAGAGCCCTTGACGTTGTCGACCAGCGTCAGGATTTGAGCGGTAATCTTCTCAGCCTGGTCGCCCAGCGGTTCAAGCACATTGACCAGATAGGGCTCCAGTTCATTGAAAATGCCAAAGCCCTTCAGAATGGCGAAACTGAATGCCAGCAAAGGGACGACCGAGAGCAAGGTCGTGTACACGAGGCTCATTGCTCGCATCGTCAATTGCCCGGAGAAAAAGTCGCGCAACATGGCATAAAGATAGCGCAGGACGACAGCCAGGAATCTGCCAGGCAGCCCCGCTTTGGTTAGCTGCTTGCCCCAGATAAACTCAAAGAGAAATTTCTGCAGGTTTGCGATCAATTGTCAGGTCCATCGTTCATGTCTCGGGGATTGTACCTCGCTGGCGGGCAGTAAAACCCGGACTGCGTTAGCGTTTTTCGCGAGTCATTATCTCGAGCGCCTCGCGATATTTGTCACCGGTGCGTTTGAGGATATCCACGGGCAATGTGGGGCCAGGCGCAGTTTTGTCCCAATCGAGTGTTTCCAGGTAGTCACGTACAAATTGTTTGTCGAAGCTCGGCGGACTGATGCCGACAGCGTATTGCGCGGATGGCCAGAAACGCGAGGAGTCGGGCGTGAGCATTTCGTCGATAACAAACAGCTGGCCATCGTTGTCCAGGCCAAACTCGAATTTGGTGTCCGCGATAATAATGCCGCGCGCGAGTCCGTATGCCGCCGCCCGTTCGTATATGCGAATTGCCGTGTCGCGTACTTTGATTGCCAGGTTTTCACCAATCAGCGCAACAACGGCGTCAAAACTGATATTTTCATCATGATCCCCGGCTGCGGCCTTGCTGGCGGGCGTAAAGATGGTCGCGGGAAGCCTGGACGCCTGCTGCAGCCCGTCCGGCAGTTGAATCCCGCATATGGCACCCGTTGACTGGTAGTCGTTCCAGCCCGACCCGATCAGGTATCCACGCACAACGGCTTCAATCGGTAACGGCTTTAGGCGACGCACCACCATGGATCTGCTGGCCAGCGCAGCGGCGACCTGCGGATTATTGATAATTGATGCGAGTGGTTTATCCGTCAGGTGGTTCGGTATCAGATCCTCCATCATGCGGAACCAGAAATTGGAAAGTTCGGTGAGAACCTGTCCTTTGCCAGGAACCGGATCCGGCATGACGACGTCGTAAGCAGACAGGCGATCGGTCGTCACGATCAGCAAGTGCTCATCGTCGACACTATAGATATCGCGGACTTTGCCGCGCGCAATACGCGTTAGTCCCGGCACATCGGATTCGAATAACGCGGGTGACTCAGTCATGCACGGGCCTGTAACTGCTTTGGCCGCTGATGATGGCGTCTCGCGCCATTAGTGGCAAGTTGTGGCAAGTCGTGGCCAATGTGCAGATTGGGAATCGGCCGCGCCTGCAGTTAGCATTGCCGTATGCACCGACTGTCAATCACGCCCGCCCGTTACCAGCACCTGACAGGCCAGACTGCATGAGCTATTGGGGCAAGGTCGTCGGCGTCCTGGCGGGTCTGGCAAGCGGTCGACCCCTGCTGGCGCTTGTTGGGCTGATTCTGGGTCATCAATTCGATCGTGGCTTTGCGGGACGCTTCAGGAAATTCGGCCCGGATTCTTCAAGTGGTCGGCTTGAGCAGCTTTCAGCGCAATTCGTGCAGGCCTTGTTCCAGACCATGGGGCATCTCGCAAAATCCGATGGCTGGGTATCCGAAGATGAAATTCGGGCCGCGCGCGCGATGATGCACCGACTCGGACTGGGGCCGGTCGAGGTGCGACAGGCCATTGTCTGGTTCGAGGCGGGCAAGACATCGTCGTTTGCACTCGAGTCAATGCTGCGACAATTGCGCGCCGAAAGTGCCACAAGAAGCGAAATGCGAAGCCTGTTTCTACAGCTGTTGATGGAGGTCTCTCTGGCGAAGCCGGTCCTGCACCAAAAGGAGCGCGCGATGTTATGGACGATCTGTACCGAGCTTGGGATTGGCCGTGTGGAATTTGCGCAACTGGAGGCCATGTTGCGGGCACAACGCGGTTTTCGGCGCTCGGCAGCCGGCGATGTGGATGCTCGTCGTGTGAGTGAGGCATACATAACGCTCGGTGTGGACAAGTCTTCGACGAACGACGAAATCAAAAAGTCTTACCGTCGTCTGATGAACAAAAATCATCCGGACAAGCTGTCCGGCAGCAACCCTGATGAGGCCGCCGTCAACGAAGCAGAAAGGCGCACTAAAGAGGTTCGTGGTGCTTATGAAATGTTAAAGACACGGCGTCACATTCGTTAGCGCCATCGTGATTGCGATTACGATCGCTATGGTCATCGCAATAAGCTGTTAAAATCGACGCCCTAACCAATCAAAACTCATCTCAAGGACCGCCCAGTGGAACGACTGATCGCACCGTCTATCCTGTCCGCCGATTTTGCCCGTTTAGGCGAGGATGTCTCCGCCGTTCTTGATGCGGGTGCCGATATCGTGCATTTCGACGTCATGGATAATCATTTTGTGCCTAACCTGACCATCGGTCCGATGATTTGCGAAGCGTTGCGTAACTATGGCATTGAGGCACCGATCGACGTACACCTGATGGTCGATCCTGTTGATCGAATAATTCCGGATTTTGCCAAAGCGGGCGCGGACTACATCACCTTTCACCCGGAAGCCAGCACACACGTTCACCGCACGCTTGGCCTGATTCACGATGAAGGCTGCAAAGCGGGCCTCGCCTTCAATCCGGCGACACCGCTGACCTGGCTGGAGCACGTCATCGAAGACCTGGACATGGTCCTGATCATGTCTGTGAATCCCGGCTTCGGGGGACAGAGCTTCATCGAGTCATCGCTGGACAAGCTCAGGCAGGCACGCGCCATGATTGACGACAGCGGGCGGGATATCCGGCTGGAAATCGATGGTGGGGTCAAGACCGGCAATATTGGCGAGATCGCCGCAGCGGGCGCAGATACTTTCGTCGCTGGATCAGCGATATTTGGCAGCGACAACTACGCTGCCACGATCGCGCACATGAAAGCGGAAATCTCCGCGAACTGTTGAAATATACGGGCTAGAACTTGCGGTTTGGTCTCGCGCCAAAGACGACAATGGTCTTGCCGCTGGCAGACACCAGGCCCTGCTCTTCCAGAACTTTCAGGACGCGTCCAGCCATTTCGCGAGAACAACCGACCAGCCGACTCAGCTCCTGTCGGCTGACCTTGATCTGCATGCCATCCGGGTGGGTCATCGCATCGGGTTCGTTGCACAGGTCCATGATTGCGTGAGCAACGCGACCGGTGACATCGACAAAAGCCAGATCGCCAAGTTTACGGTTGGTTTTATCGAGGCGGGTTGCCAGCTGGGTGGCCAGTTCGAACACCAGTCCCGGGCTTTCGCTGGCAATCTGGCGGAAACGAGGGTAGGTCATTTCAGCGATCTCGCACTCGGTGCGGGTGCGTACCCAGGCACTGCGGGTCGGTTGCTCGTAGAAAAGGCCCATTTCGCCGAAGAACTGACCCTTGTTCAAGTAGGCCAGCACCATCTCGTTGCCATCTTCGTCCTCGATCATGACCTCAACGGAGCCATCGACGATGTAGTACAGAACATCGGGCAAGTCGCCCGCGTGAATCATGACGGTCTTGGAAGGAATCGTGCGTACGCGGCAGTAGCTCAAAAACCGATTGATGGCCGGAACGTCACTAATATTCTTCGCAGTTGTTTGCATCTGGTAGCCCTCGACGAATATTCAGACCGCTTCGAACAACAAAGCCAAGTCCGTAGTTTCCCTTGAAATATCGCTCAAATGCGACCCGCCGGAATTATATGGAATCAGGCTTTGCGACACCAGCTATATTCAGACCCGGTAGGCCAGGCTCGTCATTACCCGGGCAACGGATTGCATCAACTTTTGCACTGGCTGCGGTAGTGGTGCCGCGCCTGCCGCATTTGCGTTCGCGCCGTGCTGTTCCTCTTCGTCCCGCATTCGGGCGACAATCGCGCGGCTGCGCAGATCATCCAGCGGTAGTCGGTCGAGATGACCGGTCAGGTGGGCCGCGACCTGCCGCTCGGTTTCTTCGATAAATCCGAGCGACCACTTGTCTCCAACGACCCCACTGGCCATGCCCATTGCGAATGCACCGCCGTACCAGAGTGGTCGCAATGCGCTCGGGCCGGAACCCAGTTCATCGAGGCGTTGCTCGCACCAGGCAAGATGATCCAATTCTTCTTCGGCTGCGTGGGTCATTTGTGCTTCGATCGAGGGGTCTCGTGCCATGGCAGCGTGGCCCTGGTAAAGGCCCTGCGCTGCGACCTCGCCGGCATGGTTGACTCGCATCAGCCCCGCAGCATGCGACTTTTCCTGCTCTGTCAACTCCGTTTCTTCAATATCCGCAGCCGGGTTCGCGCGCACTATTCGGGCGGGTGCGGAGTTAACGGTGCGCAATGCGTGGTCAATGCCAGCCAGAATGCGGTCTATCCGTGTCAAATGTCGCTCTTCCATTGGCGGAATTATAGCCGTGAATGGAAACGCCGCGATGAATTTCGCCCCTGGCCCAAAATCGCGCTGTTTCTTTCCTCGTAAGTGTTTGATAATTCGGTTTATTATGATTCGAATTAGCAGGCCAAAAAATCCATGAAAAAGACCGCGATGGTTTGCAATGCGCCAGCCTGTCAAGTAGAATTTCGCGCCTTTCGCCGGGCCTCAATGCGACATGCTAAGCAACATGACTAACGGCTGCGGGCGGCGATCACTAAATTTAAAAGTGCGCTGAATATCTTGGAGCCTGACCACGCTCCCAACTGGAAAGAAGATCATGAAAACCTACTCTGCCAAGCCGCAAGATGTGATTCGCGACTGGTATGTGGTTGACGCCACAAATAAGACGCTCGGACGACTGTCGACTGAAATCGCCAGGCGCCTGCGTGGAAAGCACAAGCCGCAGTATACGCCGCACGTGGATACGGGTGACTACATCGTTGTCGTGAATGCGGGCAAGATTCGTGTGACGGGCAACAAGATGAAAGACAAGATGTATCACCGCTATACGGGCTACATCGGCAACCTGAAATCGATGTCGCTTGAGAAGCTGATGAAAGAGGCACCTGAGCGCGCGCTGCAGTTCGCGGTCAAGGGCATGATGCCGCGCAATCCGCTAGGGCGACAAATGTATTCGAAGCTGCGCGTATTTGCGGGTCCTGAGCACAACCATGAAGCTCAGCAGCCGATCCCACTGGAAATTAATGCCTGAGCGCGCATCGCGTCAGGACAGAGGCAAACAAGATGAGTGACACACAATTCTACGGAACCGGCCGGCGCAAATCGTCGACTGCGCGCGTTTTCATGAAAACCGGTTCTGGCGCGATCAAAGTAAACGACCGACCGCTGGACCAGTTCTTCGGACGCGAAACGGCTCGCATGATTGTTCGTCAGCCCCTCGAGCTGATTGAGATGACGGAAAAATTTGATATCAACGTCACCGTGAGCGGTGGTGGTACGACAGGCCAGGCTGGCGCTATTCGTCACGGGTTGACGCGTGCACTGATGAAGTACGACGAGGCACTGCGACCGACACTTCGCCAGGCCGGGTTTGTGACCCGCGATGCGCGTGAAGTTGAGCGCAAGAAAGTGGGAGTGGGGTTGAGGAAGGCTCGTCGGGCTACGCAGTACTCCAAGCGCTGATTAAGCGTTTTTTCAGCGATTGGACCCTTCGACTGGCTGGGTCAGGTTCTTTAATCTATCTGGCGTTTATCCGATCGTACGGAGTCATTTTTCGATTGGCTTGACACCTTCGAAAATGTCTTTACTAAAGATAAATCCGCACCGACTGGTGTGACCACGGTTTGATGTGTGGGCGGATTTGGGGGATCGTCTAGTGGTAGGACTGCGGACTCTGACTCCGCCAACCAAGGTTCGAATCCTTGTCCCCCAGCCAATAT
>QIHS01000239.1 GCA_003229095.1 Woeseia sp.
GGCTTTGCGGTGATGCCCGCAAACGAGGACCTTACGCTGGCAGAGGTGCGGCTGCTGCAGGAAATCGGTCGGGAAATGAAGCTGCGAAAAGCCCTCGCACCGGTTGTTGGGATGTACGACTTTATCCTGATCGACTGCCCGCCTTCGATCAACATGCTGACCGTTAATGCGCTGACCGCGGCTGATGGCGTCCTTATTCCAATGCAGTGTGAATACTATGCGCTGGAAGGCTTGAGTTCGTTACTGAACACCGTCGAACAGGTACGCGACTCCGTCAACGCCGACCTTGAGGTCTACGGCTTGCTGCGTACCATGGTTGATCCGCGTATCAACCTGTCGAACGAAGTATCGGACCAGCTCCTCAATCATTTCGAAGACAAGGTTTTCCGCACCGTGGTGCCACGAAACGTACGCCTTGCCGAGGCACCGAGTTTCGGTCGACCGGTACTCTTTCACGATCGCAACTCTCGCGGTGCGCTCGCGTATCTCGCCCTGGCGGGCGAAGTGTTGCGACGGGAAGACGAGCGTAGCGCGACCCGCCACTGAATCAGATCACCTGAATCAGATTAACCGAACAAAGATTCTGCGAGCTTAGACAACAGCATGACAAAAAAGAAAAGACTTGGTCGCGGACTTGACGCGCTTCTCAGCAAGCCGGTTTCGCAAACAATATCCGTCACAGGCGGGCACAGTGCAGACGGGCTGCAGAATATTCCCGTTGACCTGCTGCAACGCGGGCAGTATCAGCCACGCATCGATATGCGGCAGGACTCGCTGGAAGAACTTGCCAGCTCGATAAAGTCGCAGGGTGTGGTGCAACCGATAGTCGCCAGACCGATTGGCAAAGGCGGAAAGGGCGGCAAAGCCCAGCGCTACGAAATCGTCGCGGGCGAGCGACGCTGGCGAGCCGCGCAAATGGCCGGGCTGCAGGAGATTCCTGCGGTCATTAGAGACATCCCAGACAATGACGCGATTGCGATCTCGCTGATCGAGAACATTCAGCGGGAAGATCTCAACCCACTGGAAGAAGCGCGCGCACTGGACCGTTTGATTCAGGAATTCAAGCTAACCCACCAGGAAGCGGCTGAAGCGGTCGGACGGTCAAGGGCATCGGTCAGCAATCTGCTGCGGCTGCAGGAACTGTCTGACAAAGTGAAAGCCATGCTTGAGACTCGACAACTGGAAATGGGACATGCGCGGGCACTGCTGTCAATTACCAACAAGACACAACAATACGATGCGGCGCGGCAGGTCGTTAAGAGCGGACTCTCGGTTCGCGAAACAGAAAAACTGGTACGACGAATGCTGGCGAGCAATGGAGAGGCTGGTGGGAAGGCGGTCGCGAAGAAATCGTCACACGACAGTGACATCCAACGGCTGGAAAGAGATATATCCGATAAACTCGGCGCGAAAGTTCGCATTGATCATTCGAAGAAAGGCAGCGGCAAATTGACAATCGAGTACAACTCGCTCGATGAGCTCGATGGCATCCTGAAACACATCAGATAGAAGCCCGGTACGCAATATTTCGGTTAAGGACGACTAGCCCGGGCTAGGGTCTGGCGTATCGGAAGCCGGCCCGTCAACCGCTACCGAAAACAAACTTCCCTGCCCGGGTACCGAACGAACAATGGTAGCCAGGCCGAGTTGTTTTGCCAATGCCAGGGCGATATCCAGGCCCAGGCCCTCGCCTTCAGTTTCGCCGTGACTGCCCCGCTCGGCACGTTGGGTGACTCTGCCAAGAGTCGCGCTGCGTCGTCGGTCTGGGCGTTCGCCATGTGCTCTTCAACCAGGTTTTCAAGGTAGAGCAAACTTCGGCTGGCGCTCGCAACGGACTGTTCGTCGGGTTTCTGCTTTATTGACTTTAGCGATGCCCGAAGCGCAAACCAAGGTTGCTCTGCAGCGAGGTGATGATAATGACGAACCACCCGACAACAAAGAACAGCATTCGGTTTCCGTACTGAAACCAGGCACAGAGCAGAAATATGCGATGGCGGAACGGAAAGAAGGACAGTAATGCAACAACGATAACGAGCGCCATAAGCACATAATAAATCGCTAGTTTCGAAACATGAGACTGGGTTCGTTCCAAAAATGAAAGTTCCGTTTCTATACCAAAGGGCAATCCTGTGGATCCCGGAGACGAATAGTTAATCCACAGCACACCCTGTGTCTCCGGTGCCATTTAAAATTCCGCCACGAGGTTGCGGTGGCGATATTCCCTGCTGATGCAAGCCAATATCTCACCGGACATTTCGTGGGTGCCGGGCTGCTTTCCGTTCGTACCCAGCACCGAAGTTAACGGTGAGTGGTTTGTGGATGGCACTGGTGCGTTCTGTGCATCGTTGAGTGGGCATTATGCCAGTGTGGTCCTGACGTTGAACGGCGTTCCCGGCAGAGTACGCACTGCAGTCGACAATACAACGGTGTCCTATATCAACAATTCATGTATTGCCTTTGTTTGCTTGTCCGATCTTGTCAATGCGAATTCGATAGGAAATTCGACCGGTACGACGGCGACGATCAGTCGGTTTCGTTTAACGTCCTGAGTCCTGCCGAAGCGATTGCCGGTGCTGCCGACCTGGTAGCGGACGGGTTGCTGGGAGGTGGTGAGTGATGCAACGTTTTGCTGGGTATGTCGTCTGTGATCGCTGGGCGATTGGCAAGCGCCATTTTGTCTCTCAGGCGACGCTGACAACTGATTCGGGCGAGCTGCCGTAAGCTCTACGAATGATGTCCGGCATTACCGCCTCGGAAATCAAATAGCCCTGCATCTTGTCACAACCGATAGCCTCCAGAAACTCGAAGGTTGCCTGGTCCTCAACCCCTTCAGCGCACACAGAGACGCCAAGATTATGTGCGAGTCCGGTGATCGCGGCCAGCACTTTGAGCGCGACAGGGCTTTCCTGTGCCCGGGCCAGTGCGGCGGCATGAATTTTAATTTCGTCAAAGGGCAACTGCTCGAACGCGCTAAGAGACGATGCCGCAACGCCGTAGTCGTCGAGCGAAATTCGAAAACCCAGCTGGCGCAATTCATTGAGGACCAGCAGATGCGGGGCCTGTGAGTTGACGATGTCCTGTTCTGTGACCTCGAAGGTGAAGTTTGTGCACTGAAGGCCCTGTTCCGTGACAATCCGCTCGAAACTCTTCGCGAGTTTCGGATTGTTTAGCTGACTGGAGGCCAGGTTGATACATGCGTTCAGCGTTAGCCCCTGCTCGCGCCAACGCAGGAGTTGGGCGGCTGCTTCAAAAAGGACAAATTCACTGATAGGGCCGACGAGATCGAAGGTTTCCGCCTCCGGCAGGAACTCCAGCGGACCCAATAGTCCGTGCTGCGGATGCTGCCAGCGAATAAGTGCCTCAACCTCATGTGTTTTCCACTCGCTCGCTTCCCGGCGCTCGACTTTCGGTTGATATTGCAGGACGAACTCGCGCTTAATAATTGCCTTTTCCAGCTCGTCTTTGCCTAGCCTGAGCATGCGACGGCGACACTTTCTCAGCCCGGCACTTAGCGTATCGCTATCGTATTCAGGACTCAGCCATTCGACATTGTGGTGTGTGGCAAGTATCTTCGCCGCCAGGGCGCGGTCACTCGCGCGCAGTGTTTCCTGGTCAGCGAAGACGACCAGGCTAAATTCGGCGTCGTGTTCTGCGCGAACGAGGCGGTCCACGATCTCGTTGCTGATATCTCGCTCTGCAAGCAGAATGAAGCGGCGAGAGCGACCGCCGAGCACCTTATTCAGATCATCGACACTGCTGAAGAAGCTGAGGCTAAGGCTAAGTTCACGTGCAACCTCGATCATCACCCGGGATCGCCCGAGGGACTGACTTACGATCGCTAACATGTTGCCTCCGAAACCAGGTAAAGGCGCCTGACAAGATCATTGTCCACGCGCGCACGATTCTTTCGGGCGCCCTGATTACCAGGCCATTAGACCTGCCTGAAAGCTTCCGGAATGTGCCCTGTGTCGCATTGCGCAAAGAATCTGCCTCCGGGGCAGGCTAATATCAACGTATTTGCGTTGCTGTTGCAAATACCTTTTTACATGGCACTCCTGCCTACAGCAGAATTTCAAACCCGGTTAACAGGATCACGACAGCGACCAGCCCTCCGGCGACCCGCTGCCCCCACCCATATGATCGAGTTGAGCCGATGATCGGTGGTCGCGACCTGAGCCCAAACAACGGACGCAATACCGAAAGGCGCCGGGCGATTTCGTAAATCACCAAACAACCCCCGAATGTCGCAACAATGACTACGATGGGTTCGAGCGCAGGGCCAAGCGACAAAGGTGCAAGGTAATAGGCCAACAGAAGAATCAGTGTTTGATGTACCAGGTAAAACGGATATACACCTGCCGACAAATAACTCAGCCAGGGATGCGGTTCAGGTGCGCAAAAGCGAATCCGAATAGTGCACACAGGCAAAACCAACGCATGGAATGATCCAGAAGCGTCAAGCTGAGTTCCTGCACAAGAGAAAGTTGACCGCCTTCCTGCAACCAGACCAGATGATAAGCCGTGAGGTAAGCGCCATAAGTGAACAACGCAAGCACAAGAGAGACGCGCCGCCAGCGGCGCAAGGCTTCCCAGGCTGCATGTTGATTGGTTAGCAGGTATCCGAGTAGAAAAAAGGTCAATCCCTGTGCCTTGCGCCAACCTTCGGATCCAAATTCCGGAAAGGCGGCAAGTTCCAGTCCTGCGAGTAAAATGGGCACAGAGAAGAGAATCGAAACCGAGCCGAACGGCAACCACAGACGCGGAAACCAACTGTGGTCACGCAGCCGTTTCAGCAATGGCAGCAGGATCAGGAGCACCAGGGTGAATGTCCAGAGCTCTCGCAAATACCACAGATGGTTCACATCCACGTGCGGCCAGATTCCCGAACGGTATTGGTCGAATACTGGTGACTCGGGATCAAGAAAAACGCGGTAAAACGCCACGTAGGTGTCGCTGAAATCTCCTTTGCTACTCATTTCCACAAACAGTTGTGGCGGAACGATCACCCACACACCGAATGCCAGCGGCAGAAGCAAGCGAACTGATCTGGACCTGAAGAACTCCCACCAGCGAAGCTTGTCCAGAAGATACGAGCTCGCTATGCCGGAGACGATCCACAACAACGCCAGGCGCCAGGGATTGGCCAGCAACATGATATTTTCGAGAAAAGAAGACGTGTACGCACTTTTATAATGAAATCCCCAGTGCTCAACGTACAACATGCCGATGTGGTAAAAGATCAGCAAACCAAATGCAAACACTCTCAACCAGTCCAGATCGAAACGGCGCTGCGTCATATCCTGATCCAAATGTTTAGCACAGTTGCCAGATTCGCCTTTTATCCATGTTCGCTCAACGTCTTTGTGACAGTTAGCAGGGATTGCGGGACAAGCGGCTAAAGTGAAGGCTCAATGACTAAGACAGTCAAAACAGATGCCCGTCTACCGGGATTGGTCGGTTGGTATCGTCGTTACCAGCGCCTACTGGAGTGGGCTTACTGGCCGTTCGTGCACTCAATTCAGGCAAACCTGAGTGCAACCAGCGTCATCATGGAGTACACAAGGCGCGGTACGCCAATTGACTCATGGGAGCCCTACTTGTGGGAATTTTCCAGCGTGGCCACAGCGATGCTTGGCATCTGGCTGATCGTTCAGTTTGATCGCCGCTTCTCGCTCAACTCTAAACACATCTTGCGCAACGTGGCCGCGCATGCAGCATTCAGTCTGGTGTTTTCGGCCCTACATGTTGTAGGGATGGTCATTATTCGTGAGTGGGTCTACCAGCAGATGGGTCGCAACTACGATTTTGGCGATTGGTCTTTTGAGGCCTGGTACGAGTACCGGAAGGATGCGATGACCTATCTAACCATCGTGGGGACGCTCTACATCTATCGCTTTGTATCCAGTCGGATCATTGGCGAAGCCAGTCTTATCGCAGATGGTGGCGCGGGAAATGAAAATCAGTTCGCGGAACGCTTCCTGGTACGAAAACTTGGCAGAGATTTTCTACTCAAGACAACCGACGTAGAGTGGATTGGAGCTGACGGCAACTATATGAATATGTATGCGGCAGGTCGAATCTACCCGATTCGAGAAACCATGGCTGGACTGGAAAAACGTCTCGACGGCGATGTTTTCGTTCGCGTACACCGTTCCCACATCGTGAGTCTCGAATTCGTCGAATCCGTCACACCTGCAGATAGCGGAGATGCGGTGATTCGGATGCGCGACGGCACCGAACTCCGTTTATCCAGGCGCTTTCGAGACAAATTCAGAAGCAAAATCAAGTAGTTTGGTGCAATCGGATTCCGGCTCGAGATGTTTGATTTAGGCGTCGCCTTGGTCAAGTACCTGAAAGTAAAGAAACCGAAACAATTCTATTCGAAAATACGACTCGCGAGCAGCAACCCTACACGCCTTCAAAAGCCATCATTCAATCATCAGACGATCGTCAGCCAATAATCAGGCCTTTCAGGGGCGTGTTCGCCACTCTGTAAACTGAGAGTTGCTCAATCGAGCTCTGGTTTATGGAGAATGCCATGAAGACTTCGAATCGCAATCTGCGCCTGACATTCGTGTCACTATTGAGTGCCTTTGTGCTCGCTGGCTGCGGTGGTACCAAAGTGCTCAAGGAGCCTAAACCGCTCATCGTCACGCAACCACTGGTGGCTGCAACGGATGAACGTATGGTCGCAACTCTCGACTGGGTCATCGTGCGAGACAGCCCTGGTACATGGGCAAGAAACGCGGACTGGGACGAGTACATGATTGGCATCCGCAACGTCAGCGGCGATTCGTTGCAGGTTACGAATATTATTGTAGTGGATTCACTCGGCACTGAGATTGAACCCCGTTATGATCGCAAAGCGCTGGTCAAAGGCACCAGGAAAGCCAAG
>QIHS01000237.1 GCA_003229095.1 Woeseia sp.
TTACAGAGCTTCTGCAGCGCGAAGCTCGCGCGATCTGCGACGAAGATATTCAAATCTCGCGCGGTATCGGCCACCACGGCCTCAAGCTCATTGAGCAGATTGCGCTTAAGAAGCCGGGTGAGTGTGTGAACATCCTTACACACTGTAACGCGGGCGCCCTTGCGACGATCAACTATGGCACCGCGACTGCGCCGATATATTTCGCACAGGCAAAGGGCATTGACGTTCACGTCTGGGTCGATGAGACACGACCGCGAAACCAGGGGTCGCAATTGACTGCCTGGGAGCTGTCAGAAAACAGAATTCCACACACGCTGATTGTCGACAATGCGGGCGGACACCTGATGCAGCATGGCCAGGTCGATATGTGCATTACCGGCACAGACCGGACGACACGCAGCGGAGATGTTGCCAACAAGATTGGTACTTACCTGAAAGCGCTCGCCGCATATGACAACAACATTCCATTCTATGTAGCGCTACCTTCCACGACGATTGACTGGACGATTCGGGACGGGATCAACGAGATACCGATCGAGGAACGCGATCCGGATGAGGTGCGCAAGATCTATGGTCGGGCTGGCAAAGAATTACTCTATGTTGACACCCTTGCGTCGGACACTCCGGTCAGCAATTTTGCATTTGACGTGACGCCAGCGCGGTTGATCACCGGGCTGATTACGGAAATCGGCATTTGCGATGCCAGCGAACAGGGACTGACCGCCCTTTTCCCGGAAAAAGCCAGCCACAACGGATGATTGATGAAGGCTATATCAAGTTTCGATCCGATTGGAAGGAATCGGCTGCGCTTAGCCATGCCGAGATACAGGAACTGCTGAAGTGGCGGAAACCGCTTTATGCGGCTGGCCTCATCGGACATTACGCAGATATTGGAATCGGCTACGGCAATCTGAGCACTCGCGCTGGGTCAGACGGGCAATTCATCATCAGCGGTACTCAGACCGGTGAGCTTTCCAACCCTGAAAACCAGCATTTTGCCCTGGTCACGGCCTATGACATTGCGCGAAACACCGTGCAATCGACAGGTGCGACCGAGGCATCTTCTGAATCGATGACGCACGCCGCAATCTACGAACTGGATCCGGCGATTCGCGCAGTAGTTCATGTTCACAGTCAAGAATTGTGGGTAGGATTGAAGAACGTTGTCCCGTGCACCGACAAACGAATTGGTTACGGAACTCCGGAAATGGCACAGGAATTCAGGCGACTGTTCCAGCAAACTGATTTTTCGGAATCAGGAGTTGCCATTATGGCAGGCCATGATGAGGGCCTGATCAGCACGGGGGCGACCGTGGGGGAAGCGGCAGAGAGAATGCTTTCGCTTTACAGGAAATTTTGCCCGGATTAGTGCAATCCGACAGAGGCAGGAAGCGCGATGATGAAAATCGGAGCCTTATTGATCCTTAGCTGCGGTCTGGTCTGGCCGGCGACGAGTGCGCTCGGCGATACCGTTGATATTCGCGAGTGGCTTGTACCCTGGGAGAATTCCGAGCCTGGCGACGCTTATGTCGACAAGGGTGGGCGCGTTTGGTTTATTAGCCAGAACGGTGATTACATCGCTAATCTTTCGCCTGAAAGCGGTGATTTTAGTCGTTACGATTTACGCAAGGGCACCAAACCATCGGCACTCCTTGTCGATAACAACCGCGCCCTCTGGTTTGCGAGCAGCAAACGGCGATATATAGGCTCGCTCAATCCTGCAACAGGTCGTGTTGTTGAATTCAGCATGCCGAGCAATAAAGCGAAAGATCTGCAAGCACTCGCTTTCGACGCCGCCGGTGACATCTGGTTTACCGTCGAGAAAAGCAACTTCATCGGCCGGCTGGATGTTGTGAATGGCGTCATTGATCTCATCCCGGTGCCAACCAAGAACGTTGAGCCACACGGCATCGTGGTCAATGCCAACAACGAGCCCTGGGCGGCAGCTGCCGGAAAAAATGTGCTGTTGCGCGTCAATCGCATTGACTGGTCAATCACCGAATTCGAGTCTCCTAACAAAAAGTCTCGCTTTCGAGAAATCGTCGCAACATCAGACAACCAGGTCTGGTACGCAGATTTCAAACTGGGTGCCCTGGGACGTTTCAACCCGCAAAGCGGCGTGTTCACCGAGTGGCTATTGCCTGGCGGGGAAAACAGTCGGCCGGTCGGCATGGCGGTCGATCGAAATGACCGAATCTGGATTATCGAAACCGGAGAAAAAACAAATCGCCTGGTTGGTTTCGACACAGGCACCGAGCAATTCCTGACCGAAACCGACATTCCCAGTGGGGGCGGCTCAATCGACAACATGCACTACTACGAGCCGGCTGGTGAAATCTGGTTTGGGACAGCCACAAACTATATTGGTCGCGCAAAAGTGCATTGAGGACTTGCTGCTGGCGATAAGCCCGGGCCGAAAGACTGTTAGTTGTTGCTGACCAGAATTGGCTCAAGCCGGAATCGATAGGTGCGGCAAGTGCGCCCGACTGTCAGCACCTGCGATGATTCGATTGGCTCGTAGTTCGACTTTCGCATTGCGCGCAACGCTGGCCTGGAAAAAATCCGGTGACTTCTGTCGGTCACGACAGCCCGCGAGATTTTTCCGTTCGCGCGGATTTTAAAGCAGACCGTAGCCTCGCCCTGAATTCGGTCACGGCGCGCAACGGATGGATATTTTGGAAAAATTGTCATTGCCGGCACACGATCGGTCGAGCTGTCCACGAAATGGGTTACCGGCGATGATAGCGCTTCATCCGTTTTGGCAACTGCGGGCGCCATAACAACGCTCGCACATAAGGTGGAGACAGCAAGAAACTTGCCGCGTTTAGTCTTGCTCTGCATATTCAATGTCAGATTTTTTCCGATCATCGATCTCAATTTCGGGTTGTACGGGATATACGGCATCCATGTACATGCCACGGGCAATCTTTAATGTACGGGCACCAGGATTGAGCTCCTCACCTTTCAGCAAGTCCTGCTCTGCCTTCTCCCATTGTTTGGTCATGATATAAGCGACCGCCCGATTGTTGTAACCACGCCAGTTCTTGTCGTTGCGTGCCAGCACGAGATTGCAATAAGTCAGAGCATCGGTGTACTTGCCCATCCGGATATATCCGGCGCATAGATTCGACAATGCGGCTTCGTGCTCGCGACGACCCTGGGCAATTCTCAACCCTTTGAGTGTCAGTTCGATGCCGCGCTCGTTGTCTTTGGCCAGCAAAGCCTGCGCACCATCATAGAGGGGCAAGTTGCGAGGACCAATGACGGTCGTCGCATTCACATCTCGAGTGAGTCTTTCCGTGCCCTGACCCCAGCACAGGGGTGCCAGCAGCAACGTAAAAGTTAAGAGAAAAAATCGACTGTGCATAATTCAGAACTCCAGCGAGCTCCCCTATATTAGACCATATTCGATCGATCTGACGAGGATATTGAGTGCCGCAAGGGGTGTTTTTTTGGCTCAGCGGTCGCCCGGGAAGTACAGTTCCGCCTGAATCGATTGACTAACAGTTAAGACCGGGTTCCGGTCGAATAATTCAATCAATGGCAGTCCTCACTCAGACGAGGGCCTAAGGCGAGAACTACCCCTGGCGCTGGTTAGGTTTCGGCTTCAACTCGCCCGGCGATATTGAAAAAACCAGGCCACCGCTGCTGCAAAATTCCCAATAGGCCTGTCGTGATTCGTCCATACTAGGAAACCTCCGATCAATTCGTAGACGAGCGACCAATCGGTTGCATCGATAAGCACCGATCCGCTTCGGCGATGATAAACTTCCGGTTCGATCAAATCGATTGTCAGGTAACAGCATGCCGTTGACCCGGGATCTGCAGCAATCAGAGCCAACCCGTGCAAGTGCGGTAAAATTGCCAGCCAGCATAGATTTCAGATGCCTGCCGCACGACAGTTCGGCGATTGGCAGCATTCGCGACGCCTGCCTGAATAGTGGCTATTTCGTTCTGCAACACGCGGTTGACGACGCGAATGTCGTCACCAACACACTTGAGCAAATGCAAAGATTCTTCTCTTTGGATGACGAAGATGCCCGCAAAAAGCAAGTCATGGTCACAACGAAAGAGAATAAGAATGGCTGGACACCGATGTTCGGCGAACCTGCATATCAGCCGGGCACAGTTGCTCACCTGGAATCATTTGATTGCGGCAGGCCGGGTGAGGCGTCCGGCAATGTTTGGCCTGACCTGCAGGATTTCAAGAGTGATATTCGAAAATGCTGGCATGCGCTTGCAGACATAGGCGATGTCGCGCTCGAGTCTCTGGCACTCGCCGCCGACCTGGAGCCCGGCCGCTTCCGTGATCGCTGTCGTTCGCACGAACTCAGCACGATGCGGCTACTCAACTATCCTGCAAATGATGCCCG
>QIHS01000296.1 GCA_003229095.1 Woeseia sp.
CGAACAAATCGGCCGCGTCGATGGCGCTTCCCTCGTCCAGCAGGCGTTCTGCCTGTTGATCTTTGTTAAGCCACAAATCGTCCCAGCCAAACGCGTAGACCGGCTGCGCAACCGGCAACAGAAATACCAGCAACACCAGAATCAGCCCGCGTCGAAATGCAAACGCTGCCAGTGGCACCAGTAATAGCAGCAGCCATGGACCTTCTTCCTGCCACTGATCCGTCGCCAGCGACCCGTCAGAACTTTCACCCGCTTCCATTTTGCGTGACAGCAGTGCCTCTATATCCTGATCATCGGTTGTCAGGACCGCGTAACTACCGCCACCGGCGGCGGCGAGCTGACGCAGCCCACTGGCCTCAAGCCTTGGTACCGCAATATTGCCAGAGCGATCAGTCACGAAACCGCCGCCCGCACGAGGAATGGGTGCACCTTGCGTCGTGCCGACTGCCAGCACGGACAATGCGTATCCGGATGCATTGAGGTCCGCAGCCGCTCGTTCAGCTGCCGGAGATGATCCACCATCGGTGATCAGCAGCACCTCACCCAGCACTACGCCCGCTTGCTCAAGCAACTGCTTGCCTTTGTTGATTGCGGCGACGGGATAACTGCCGCGGCTCGGCATAATGTCGGTCCCCAGACTATTGACCAGCGCCGCGACCGTGTCACCATCTGTCGTCAGCGGCGTAACCACGAACGCATTCGACGTATAAACCACAAGCGCGGTCTGACCCTGTTCACTACGCGCAAGAATATCCAGGACTTTAAGTTTTGCGCGCGCCAGTCGACTTGGCTTCAGGTCCTGCGCGTCCATCGAACGCGATAAATCCAGCGCAATAACAATCGCCTGTTCGGAGCGAAACACCGGCTGCTCAACACGACTCCAGCTTGGACCGGCAAGCGCAACAGTCGCAATAATGCCGCCAAAAAGGACCAGCCACCAACGATAGCCAAGACCTTTGATCTGGGTTTGCGAGAGGACGTAGGGAACAAGTGCCGCATCAACGACGTTTTGCCAGCTGCCGGGCGCGAGGCGTCTGCGCACCAGCACTAAGGTCAGCGCGCCGATCAGTGGCAATGCCCACAGCCATTCCGGCCTTATCCAGTGAAACTCGGCCGGCATCAGGTTTCACCCGCATAATTTCGGCCAGCGCGAGCCAGTTTCCAGCCAGCCAGCAAATTCATGCTGGCAAGAAACAGAGCAAGCACAAACGAACCGCCAAGCGGCCAGTAGTAAAGCGGTGTGACCGGTCGAAAGCCGGATTCCGGTTCGGCGACAGGCACCATCTCATCGAGCAGCCGGTAGATTTCCTGCAGTCCGGCAGTGTCCTTCGCGCGAAAATATCTGCCACCGGTCACTTGTGCAATTGTTGTCAGCGTTGCTTCGTCGAGGTCGGCTGCCGGATTGACGCGCCGTGTGCCTCCGGTGATTGATGACACTTCCATCTCTTCCGCGCCGATACCAATAGTGTAGATTTTGAGTCCGATCTGCTGGGCGAGTTCCGCAGCTTTCAGCGGTTCGACCGCACCTGCCGTGTTGGCGCCGTCGGTCAGTAAAATGAGGACCTGCTCGCCGCCATCGCTGCCCTGATCGTGAATTCGTTTAACCGCCAGCGTAATCGCGTCGCCGATGGCCGTTTTCTCTCCTGCCAGGCCGATGAACGCTTCCAGCAACAGCGCACTTACGGTTTGTCGGTCTAATGTCAGCGGAACCTGCAAATAGGCGCGCTCGCCAAACAAAATGAGACCGATTCGGTCCCCTTCCCGACGACTAATGAAATCGACAGCAACCGCTTTCGTCGCCGTCAGGCGATCTACCCGGCGACTCCCGAGGACAAAATCTTTCGCGTCCATACTGCCCGACAGATCGACCGCCAGCATCAGGTTGCGTCCCGACACAGGCATTTCCAGTTCTTCGCCGATCTTTTCCGGACGCGCCGCTGCGACCACCAACAGAATCCAGGCGGCGACCGCAATCATAAGTCGCCAGTTCAGGAGTTGCTCGACTTCCGAGCGATCTGACAACACCGCAAAACCGCGAAAACTGGGCACTCTGAGACCGGCATCCTGCGTTCCAACAACCGGCGGTACCAGCTTTCGAACCAACAGCGGCAAAGGCAGCGCCAGCAACATCCACGGCCAGACCAGTGACCACATCAGCTCATACTCCGGGTAAGCGGCGTTTTCAAGCGTTTGTGAACCGCATCGAGCAAGCCGGCGATATCGAGTTCCAATGCGATTTTTTCAGGCCTCTGGTAGGGCAGAGACGGCAGATTTCTGCCGGCACCCTCTGTAAAAGGCTGATCATCCAGTCCCTGGTCTAACCAGGCAAGCCAACGATCGCCCGTCAGCCCTGCCACTTCATCGCGAGGTGCATAGGCCAACATACTGCGCCTGAGCAATTCTGAAAGTGCCACACCAAGCGCAACCGGGTCTGCCCCGTTTTCGTAATCGCTGCGCACCTGCGAAAATGTTTTTAGCGCCAATCGTCGCGGCGCGTTGCTCTGCCATTGGCGATAGTGCTTATATAAGAGATAACCCAGGCCCGCAGTCGCCAGCGCAAGCAACACCCACCAGCCCGGCGCCAAAGGCCACCAGCTCACGGCTTCCGGGAGGTGCAAGTCACGCAATGGTATCTGTTCCGGGTCCATGGCTCTGCTCTATCGTGCCCGGCGACCGAGCGCCTTTTGCAGGCACTGCACCGGATCTTCGTCTGTAGACAAGGGCAACAGATGAATACCGTATCGATGACAAAAAATATCGAAGTCGTGCAATCGTTCCTCGAATACCTTCTTATAGTCGGTGCGCGCGCCGCGGGCGTAAGTATCGATGGCCATATCCTCACCATGACTGACCAGCCTGTAACGGCCTGGCGGCGGCAGTTGCCTCTCCAGCGGATCGCTCAACAGTATCGCCAGCACCTCATTGTGCCGCGCAATGCCAGTCATATAAGACTGCGCGGTACGTGACAGACCCATAAAATCGCTGATAATAATGACCAGGCTGCCAGGGTGGGCAACACGACGCAGCATAGCCAACGCCTGTGTCAACGGCGGCTCTTCGTCAGCAACGCCCTTGTCACTGGCTTTTGCCCAATCCGGGTGGCCGACCAGTTCATGTACAAAATGCAAGGCGGCCTGGCGCCCGAGCCGCGGCCGAAGTTCACGATGCACGGTATCGCCAAAAACGAGTCCACCCAGACGATCGCCGCGATGGTGTGCGGCCCAGGCCAGCAGCGCCGACGCCCGCGCTGCGTTGACGGATTTGAAACTTCCGCGGGTTGCAAAATGCATATTGCTGCGCAGGTCAGTCATGATCAGGACCGGTCGCTCGCGCTCTTCGCGGAACAACTTGGTATAAGCCTCGGAACTTCGCGCCGTCACGCGCCAGTCAATACTGCGCGGATCGTCTCCTGGCTGGTATGGGCGTGACTCGTCAAACTCCATGCCACGACCTTTGAAATGCGAAACGTATGCGCCGGTCTGCAGGGAATTTATGCGCAACACATCCAGCGCAATTGCCCGCGCCGGGCCGCTCAGGCGGATTAACCCGGACTGGCTGACGCTGACGATTGATGCATCCGCTGCTAGTTTATCGTGTCGCATTGAGGAAGACTCTCTGGACGATCCCTTAAGGAACGCCGACCCCGTCGAGCACGCCTTCTATGACTGAATCCGCGCTGATGCCATCGGCCTCTGCCTCGAAACTCATCACCAGCCGGTGACGCAAAACATCGGGGGCAATTGCCTGAATATCCTCCGGCCCGACATAGTCACGACCTTGCAGCCAGGCATGGGCTCGTGATGCACGATCAATACCCATACACGCGCGCGGGCTCGCTCCATACATCACCTGCCCGTCGAGATCCTTGTTGACCGCGCCCGGATTACGAGTGGCGACAACGACATTCACGATGTATTGCTCCAGCTCATCGGACAAATGCAAATCCAGAATCTGTTGGCGACCCTGCATGATCGTCTCTTCCGGCGTCAGTGTCGTCGGCGCGAAAGCATCACGCTCGCCCGACTTCGCTTCGTCCCGATTCAGAATCATGATTTTTCGCTCATCTTCTCGTGACGGGTATCCGACCCGGGCATGCAGCAGGAATCGATCAAGCTGGGCCTCTGGCAGCGGGTAGGTGCCTTCCTGCTCAATCGGGTTCTGCGTCGCCATGACCATGAACAGATCGGGCAGTTTGTAGCTGCTGTCACCCACCGTGATCTGGCGCTCTTCCATTGCCTCGAGCAAGGCGGACTGAACTTTCGCAGGGGCGCGATTGATTTCATCCGCCAGGATCAGGTTGTGAAACAACGGGCCCTCGCGAAATTCAAAGGTGCCGTCCTGGGGCCGGTAGATGTCTGTGC
>QIHS01000042.1 GCA_003229095.1 Woeseia sp.
CGCTGGCTCACTGCAAGCGAGGCATTGTCGTTAGCCGACAATGGAACGTTGAAAATGCCCTACCCCACGATTAGAAACCTGCAGGACCTGGCCGCATTCGACTCGGTCAACGGCCTGATCGACTGGGCAAACGAACGCGCCCGATCCGGCATCAGAAAGATTCGTCCTATACTTATCCATAAGGACGGCACCTCGAAATTCACGATTTTCGGTGACGCGGATTATCCCGGAGATGATCTGGAATGAGCACAGAACTGCTTCCTGGTGTCCTGCAGAATATCGGTCGCGGCGTTGGCCGGCTGCTCGCCCCCAATGCCGGACCCATGACTGGACCAGGAACCAATACTTATCTTTTTGGCGATGCGGAGGTCGCTGTACTTGATCCCGGACCATTGTTAGACAAACACATCGCTGCGATTCAGAAAGTCGCGCCGGGACCGATCAAATGGATCCTGGTCACACATACACATCCTGATCATTCGCCTGCCGCATGCAAACTGGCCGAGGAAACCGGCGCGGAACTTTTGGGACAACCACCCCCGGATGGTTATGTCCAGGACAAGACATTTGTCCCCGACCGAATTCTCGAGGATGGTGATTCTCTGGAGACCGCTGAATTCTGTTTGCGCGCGGTGCACACGCCCGGACATGCTTCCAATCATATTTGCTACCGGCACGAAGCGCTGCGCTGGTTGTTTACCGGCGATCACGTTATGAATGGTTCGACCGTCGTAATCGATCCGCCGGATGGCAACATGAAGCACTATCTTGACTCACTGGCACACCTTAAGACACTAAACCTTGCGGCGCTCGCGCCCGGCCATGGACACGTTATTGACGATCCCGACGCAGTCATTGACTGGCTGATCAATCATCGACTGAAACGAGAAGCGAAAGTGATTGCGAGGCTGCGCACGCATCCCCGGCTGACGCTGGAAAACCTTACGCCGTTTGTCTACGACGACGTGGGTGAACACCTGCATCCACTCGCGCAACGATCATTGCTCGCACACCTGCTAAAACTCGAAAGTGAAGAACGAGCAATTCAAGACAACGAGAGATGGCGGTTGGCAGACTGATGATTGCGCAGTCTGCCAAAACAGAGTTTTTCAACAGGCTGCTAATCGGCGAATCTTCCGCCTGATTCGGCGAGCGTTTTGAGTAAGGCTGGTGGTTCCCAGTACATCGAACCAAACCTCTTCTCCAGTGCACACACTGACTCATATACCTTGGCCAGGCCGATAGAATCGGCATAGTGCATTGGCCCACCGCGATATCGCGGAAACCCGTAGCCGTTCATCCACACGACATCGATGTCGCTGGAACGGCTGGCAATGCCTTCCTCGAGTATCCGTGCCCCTTCAACGATCAGGCCATAAACACATCGCTCGATGATTTCCTGTGAATCGATGTCACGCTGCTGCACGCCTAGCCGGATGGCCTCGTCCCGAATCATCACCGCCACTTCCGGGTCGGCAGTTGGTTTTCGTGAGCCTTCTTCATAGAGATAAGTGCCCTTGCCGGTCTTCTGCCCGAAACGCCCCTGCTCTGCCAGCATATCGGCGACCCGGTAGAAGCGAGGGTCGTCCGGTAAATCAGTTCGCTCCTGACGCACCTTGAAGCCAACATCGAGGCCGGCGAGATCTCCCACTGCGTTGGGACCCATGGCCATGCCCCAGTTGAACAGCGCTTTGTCCACCGCTTCCGGTGCCGCGCCTTCCAGTAGAAGTAGCTGGCTCTCGCGGCCGTAGCTGTACAACATGCGATTGCCGACAAAACCGAAGCAGTTGCCGACGACGACTCCGATCTTCCCGAGTCTTTTGGCAAGTTTCAATGAAGTCGCAATCACGTCATCTGCGGTTCTCGAGCCGCGCACAATTTCGAGCAAACGCATGATGTGTGCGGGACTAAAAAAATGCAGCCCGATAACATCCTGCGGTCGGGACGTGCAGGATGCGATTTCGTCTATGCTCAGTGTCGAGGTGTTGGTCGCGAGAATTGCGCCAGGTTTCAAAACACCATCCAGCGCAGTAAACACTTCTTTCTTGACAGCCATGCTTTCGAATACGGCCTCGATGACGATATCGACATTCGCGATGTCATCGTAACTCTGGCTGATCTGAAACCGCCCGAGTCCATTCTGCATGTCGGACTCTGATATCTTTCCGCGCTTGACGCCGCCGACATAGAGTTCCTTGACCGTTTGCTCACCACGCGCCAGCCCTTCGGCATGGTTATCGAGCAACGTGACTTCGAATCCTGCCGCAAGACAGCTGTAGGCTATGCCGGCGCCCATCGTGCCCGCGCCGATGACTGCAAGCTTTTGCAATTCGCGAGTTTCTGTTTCCTTGCCAAGGCCGGGGACCTTAGACACCTGGCGCTCGGCAAAGAAAGCGTGTCGTAAACCGGCAGATTGCGGAGAAGCCATGCACTCCAGGAATAACTCACGCTCTCCCGCGAGGCCTTCGTCGAAATCGACTGTCGATGCCAGCTCGACACATCGAATGATCCGTTCTGGAGACATCAACCCGCGGGTCTTGGCCGCAATTTTCTCCCGAGTTGCCTGGAACAGATCCGGATCCGGCGCTGGCGCATCCATATCCCGAATACGGCGCGGTCCCGTGTCGATACATTCTTCAGCGAACGCAATCGCGTTCGTTTTGAGCTCATCGTCAGCCGACACCCTGTCAATTGCGCCGATCTTGAGCGCAGCACTGGCTTTGACCGGCTTGCCCGACAACATAATTTCCAATGCCGGCCCCGCACCGATGAGTCGCGGCAGCCTCTGCGTGCCCGAAGCACCAGGCAGGATTCCCAAATGAACCTCTGGTAGTCCGATAGCGGCCGATTCCGCTGCAATTCGGTAATGACTGCCGAGTGCGACTTCATAACCGCCACCCAGCGCCGTGCCGTGTATTGCCGCGACGACCGGTTTTTCGCAGGCTTCGATACGCGCAACGACGTCTGGCAGATAGGGTTCAAGTGGCGGCTTGCCGAACTCTTTTATATCAGCGCCGGCGATAAAGGTTCGCCCGGCGCAGATGATGACGACTGCCTTACATTCGTCGTCCGATTCGGCCAGCTCGATGTGCTTGACCAGGCCTTCGCGAACTCCCTGGGACAGCGCGTTCACGGGTGGACTATCAACGACAATAACCGCCACGTCGCCGTGGCGTTCAACACTAACAAAACTCATTCCAGTACTCCGTTATATCCCGCTATAGCTATTAGCCGAATGGCTGGTCGATTGATGGGGACAATTCTGAAAACAGGCGAGGTCCGTCTGTAGTAATCGTCAGACAGTCTTCGAGACGCACACCGAACTCGCCGAAGATATATATGCCAGGCTCATTCGAAAAACACATGCCGGGAGCGAGCGCGGTCATTTCTCCGCGCACGAAGTTGATCGGTTCATGCCCGTCCATACCAATGCCATGACCGAGCCTGTGGGAAAGGCCCGGTGTCTTGTAGTCAGGACCGTACCCTTCGCTCTCGTAGTATGCGCGAACCACGTCATCAACTTTTCCTGCGGGCGTACCAACGGTGGCGGTTTCCATTGCCATTTCCTGGCCGCGCTTAACCGTGTTCCACACCATGCGTTGTTTCTTTGTGGAATCGCCGAACACCCATGTCCGCGAAATATCGGATTGGTAATCATGCACAGAACAGCCGCAGTCCATCAGGATGATGCCACCCTCTTTGAGGCTCTGTGGCTGTTTAGTGCCGTGCGGATAGGCGCTGGCTTCGTTGAGCAGCACACTCGAGAATTTCACTTGCCCGCCGAAGTCTCGCGTCGCTTTCGACATCATTGCTGAGATGTCCGCAGGCCGCATTGCCGTGTCAAGATTCGCATGTACGTGGCGGTACGCTGCCATGGTAACGTCGTTTGCGTAGTGCATCAGCGCGATTTCTGCGTCGGACTTGAACATGCGGCATCCGCGCGTGATGTCTTTGCCAGATGTGACGCTGAATGCCGGCGCAGAACTCTGAATGCCCTCGACGATAAAGTGGCGCACCGTTTCTTCGATGCCGATCATGCCGTTTTCCAATCCTCGATCAGCAAGAATACTGGCGACCAGGTCGAACGGGCTTTCGTGCTCGTGCCAGGTACGAACATCATCACCAAATGTCATGCTCTCCCGAATCGAAGGCTCTTCGAAATAGGGTGTGACAATGGCGATCTCGCCTTCAGCGGGAATGACCGCACCGGTGAATCGCTCCGATCTCCGCCAACGTACACCCGTGAAATATATCAGCGCGGATCCTGCCTCAAGTATGAGTGCGTCGATGCCCGATTCCTGCATCAGTTTTTGCGCTTTTGCGACCCGGGCCAGCCGTTCGTTGAGCGCAATCGGTACACTGGCTGGTGTCGAAACACTGCGCGCGCTCACCGAGAGCGGCAGGGCCGAGGCAACGCCGAGCGCACCCGATAATTTCAGGAAGTTTCTTTTATTCATGATTATTTTGGGCACCTGGGCCATGTGGTTGACCGAAACGAAATTCGACAAGCGTCCCGTCCGGGTGACGCGTGAGTGCTGATAACAATTCCTCTCGCCTTGTTGCCGCTATTCTTCTGCGGCATCCAGGATCGCCTTGAGGGCTGGAATCTCCTCAACTTCGGGAGGGTTGTCTTTGAATGTACGAATGTATGCGTAGATATCCAGCGCATCTTCATCGGAGAGGCTGTCCGCCGGGTAATTGGGCATGTCCTGTGTCGGAAAAAGGGGATTCATTTCTTCCCTGCCGCGAAGATAGGTGAGATACACATCCTCTCTGAACATGATGCCGCTAACATCATTGGCGAGATTCTTCTTGCCGATTCCGCCAAAGCCGTGGCAAGCGAAACAACCGTAGTCGGAGTACAGTGTTTTGCCTTTGTCCGCGTCACCGCTGATGGGGCCGAAGGCAACCTGTGCACCAGCGCTGCCGATGAGCAACGCCAGACTCATTGCTGCCA
>QIHS01000364.1 GCA_003229095.1 Woeseia sp.
GCCTACCGCGTTCGCGCCGGGTTCCGGGGCTAACACTGCATTTAGCAGCGCCTTTGTATACGGGTGACGCGGCCGCCTGAAAAGCGCCGCGTTTTCAGTCAGCTCACACAGTCTGCCCATGTACATGATCAGGACACGATGGCTGATGCGGCGCACCACGGCGAGATCGTGGGTGATAAAAAGCAGCGACAATCCAGATCGTTGTTGCTCGGCTTGTAATAAGGTCAGAATGTCGTTCTGCACCGTGCCATCCAGCGCAGCAACGGCCTCGTCACATATCAACACGGTCGGTTTCAGGATCAGCGCCCTGGCAATAGCAACTCGTTGTGCTTGTCCGCCCGACAGCTCGTGCGGGTAGCGAGCGTACATACGTTCGCCAAGCCCGACTTGCACGAGTATTTCCTTCACGGCGTCCGCGCGCGACGTCTTGTCCATCGCAGTTTCGTGAACGCGTATCGGTTCGGCGACGATATCGCCGATTAACATGGTTGGGTTCAGTGACGCCAACGGGTCCTGAAACACCATCTGCAATTCGCGCCGGGTCTTGTGGTTTCGGTTCTGCACGCGAGCGGGCAGATCTTCACCCAGGAAACACACACGACCATTGTCCGCTGGAATCAGTCCGATCAGCGCGCGGGCAAGGCTCGTCTTGCCCGAACCGGATTCTCCAACAACGGCAACCGTTTCGCCCTTCTGCAGCGAAAAGCTTATTCCGCGTACCGCCTTCAGCCGCGAGCGCCCTCCGGCCCCGCGCTCACGGAAACTGACCGCCATGTCCTCGACGCTGACAACAGGCGAGCTTGTCGATGCCACTGCCAGCCCCGGGCATTTGTCGGTGATGCGCGGCGCGGCAGCGAGCAATGCTTTTGTCAGGTCGCTTTTTGGCGCTGAAAAAACGTCCTGTGTATTGCCCTGCTCTACCAACTCTCCGTCATTCATCACCAGCATGCGCTCGCAATTGCCCGCAATAACGCCCAAATCATGGCTGATCAGCAACAGGGAAATGTTCGCATCTGCACGCAACTCGCGCAGCAGGCTAAGGATCTGTGCCTGGACAGTGACATCGAGTGCTGTTGTCGGCTCATCGGCAACCAACAGGTCGGGCTCCCCAAGCAGCGCCGCGCCGATCATCGCGCGTTGTCGCATGCCGCCTGAAAGTTGGTGCGGAAACACCGCATATTGTCTTTCCGGATCTGGCAATCCAACCCGGCGCAACATTTCCAGCGTGCGACTGCGCGCCTCTGCCGCGCTGCAGATATCGTGTTCCAGCAAGATGCGCCGAAGTTGGTCGCCGATACGTACATAAGGGTTCAGTGCTGCCATCGGATCCTGGAAAACCATTGCGATGCGGCGCGCACGATATTGATTCAACAGCGAAGTCGGCGCGCCAAGCAGTTCTGTGCCGTCAAAACGAATGCTGCCACTCGTTGTCGCGTTGGCTGGCAGCAATCCCATTAGCGCGATTGCCGTCTGCGTCTTGCCGGAACCGGACTCGCCGACAATACCCAGCGCATCGCCGCGCTGCAGCGCGAAACTCAGGTCTCGTACTGCAGGCTTAGCCGCATCGGCGTATTCAATCGTGAGGTTTTGAACGTCGAGCAAGCTCATCAGGTTTTTCTTTTCGGGTCGGCAAGTTCGCGCAGGCCATCACCAAGAAAATTAAAACAAAACAGGATGACGGCCAACACAGACGCCGGGATGATGAGCAACCATGAAGCCGATTCCATGTGGCTTACACCGCCGTTGACCAATGCGCCCAGCGAGGTCTGCGGTTCCTGAATGCCCAGCCCAAGGAAACTCAGGAATGATTCCACCAGGATCGCCTGTGGAATTGTCAGCGTCACGTAAACGATAACAACGCCAAAGATGTTCGGTGTGATGTGTCGCCAAATGATGCCCGCGCTCGATACGCCCATCAGTCGTGCAGCATCGACAAACTCCCGGCGCTTGAGGCTGATCGTTTGCCCACGAACAATGCGCGCCATATCGAGCCAGTTGATCGCGCCAATAGCGACGAATATCAGCAACATGCTTCGTTCGAAAACCACCATCAACAGGATAACCAGAAATATAAAAGGTAGTGCATAGAGCGCATCGACTGCGCGCATCATGAGCGCGTCTACCCTGCCACCGATGAAGCCCGCAATCGCACCGTACAACACGCCAATGGTCAGGCTGACAACACTTGCGATGATGGCGATAAAAAGCGTCACTCGTACGCCGAGCATTGTTCTTGCAAACAGGTCGCGACCCAGCTCATCGGTGCCGAAAAAGTGTTGGTCCGTGAACGTCGGCGAAAGCAGGCGACCGTCAAAGTCCGTGCTGAGATAGTTGTTTGGAATCAGGTAGGGGCCTAGCACGGCAATCGCGCCGAGGATGATCAGCACGAAAAAGCACGTGCTGACCGTGCGGCTGCCGGTCAGCCGACTTGCCAGTGGTTTCAGTGCGGCGAATGCGCTCATCTGGCCCGAATCCGCGGATCGAGAAACCCGTATAAAAGGTCAACGACCAGATTTAGTGCGATAACTATTGCTGCATAAAAAATGGTAATACCGAGCACCAGCGTGTAATCACGATTGAGTGCACCCTGAATGAAGAACTGACCAACACCCGGGATGCCGAATACCTGCTCAACGACAACCGAGCCGGTGATGACGCCGGCGATGGCCGGGCCAAGGTATGAAAGCAACGGCAACATGGCGGGTTTGAGCGCGTGATAGCGAACGATCGAAAACGTTTTCAGTCCCTGCGCCCTGGCCGTTCGAATATAATCGCTGCTCATCACCTCGATCATACTCGCGCGCGTCAGGCGCGCGATGAATGCGATTTGCGGCAACGCCAGCGCGATGACCGGCAGGATCATGCGCTCTGCTCCGCCGCCACCGCTCCAACTCGCCGGCAACCAGTTCAGAAGCACGGCAAAGACCAGCACCATCAGCGGGGCAACGACGAAAATCGGTACCGAAATGCCGATCATTGCCACTGCAGTAACCAGACGATCAATCAGGGTGTTCTTTTTCAGCGCTGCCAGCAGCCCTGCAGCGATACCCAGCAGCAATGCGAGCATGATCGCCAGCGCACCGAGCCGCATCGACTGCGGAAATGCGTTGCGAATAATCTCTGACACCGAGTGGTCCCGATAGCGAAACGACGGCCCCAGGTCGCCACGCACGACGCCCGACAGGTAGCGAAAAAACTGTTGTGGAAGAGGCTCATCGAGATGATAGGCGTTGTCGATATTTCTTTCTATCTCGGCGGAAAGAACGCGCTCCGAATCGAATGGTCCGCCGGGTGCTGCGTGCACCATCAGAAAAGCAATCGCGATAACCAACAGCAGTGTTGGTATGGCTTGCAAAATGCGCAGGATCGCGTAACGCAGCACTTGAATCGTCCGGGCTAGTTTTCAGCAGTGAGACTCAGGTGCTGACTGTAGTGATAGTTCAGCAAGTTGTCCCCCCAGCCCTGAACCCGCGGCTGTACCATGCTTCTGTTGATGTAAAAGTAGATCGGCATTAAGGGGTGGTCAGCGAGCATGACCTGCTCTGCCTCCTCCATAAATATCTGCCGGCGTGCCGGGTCAGCCTGCATTGCCGCGCGCTGCATCAGGGAATCGTATTCCTCGCTTCGATATCCGGTCAGGTTAAATGGGTTGTCGCTTTCCAGAACGGACAGGAAATTATGCGCGTCATTGTAGTCCCCGACCCAGTTCAAACGAAAAACCTGGGTTACTTCCTGGCGTCGAATATTGTCGACCAGCACCTGGAATTCTTCATTGATAAGCGTCGCTTGCACGCCCAGCACATCGCGCCACATTGACTGCACCGCCAGTGCAATCAGTTGATGGGTATCGGACGTGTTGTAGCGAATCTCGACTTCGAGTGGATTGTCGGCACTGTAACCCGCTTCCTGGTAGAGCTGTCGCGCCGTCTGCTGCCTGGCTGAGGTCTCCGCGCCGGCATAACTGAAACGCCGTTGACTGTAATTTTCTGTGCCGGGCGGTACCCAGCTGTAGGCGGGCGCCTCGCCGCGGCCCAGCACCTTGCTTGCGATGGTCTCTCGATCAATCGCCATCGACAGCGCCTGGCGTAGCTTGCGGTTGTCCGCGAAAGGCGCCTTGGTCATATTGAAGCCGTAATAATAGACGGCAAGAGACGGGCTTGCCCGGACCTCTGCAGGTCGTTCCTTGCGCATTTGTGCAAACGCTTCGGGCGGGATTGTTCGGGTAACATCAAGCTCGCCGGCACGATAGCGGTTTAACTCTGCCATCGGTTGTACCGTGACGAAATGCATTACGCGATCAATCGAGGTCTCTGCGTTGTTCCAATAGTGTTCGTTGCGCTCAAGCTCGATGTAGGA
>QIHS01000536.1 GCA_003229095.1 Woeseia sp.
TTTGATCTCCTGCACCCGCAGGATCTCAACACCGTATTCCTCGCCGGCAAGCATAAACGTAAGGTACTGGCCTCCGGCGCCCTCCGAATCCCCTTGGTTGATAATTTCATTCACCTGATTTTGTACGACACTCATGCTTGTCTCCTAAGCCTTCAATTACCCGGAAAACTTCACGCCACCTCGGTGGCTAGCAGTTTTCGGTTTTCGTTTCTTTCGCAGAACAAACGGACCAGACCTGGCACGTCCAGAATCAGGGCAACCTTGCCATCGCCGAGTATGGTTGCACCCGAGATTCCAGCCATTTGCCGGTAGTTGGCCTCGAGACTCTTGATGACGACTTGCTGTTGCTCCTCAAGATCATCGACGAAAATGCCGATGGCTTCCACAACAACAAGCAAACCTTCATCGATTTTTGTGCTGTCTGCTTGAATACCGAAGACATCGTGCAGCCGCAGAATCGACAAATATTCGTCGCGCAGCTTGAACAACTCCGATTCTCCGGCTATCTCGTTGACTTTCTTTGCAGTCGTCTGGATAGTTTCAACGATAGATACCAACGGTATGATGTAAGACTCTTTGCCGACTCGAACGAGTTGCCCGTCGAGTATGGCTAGTGTTAGCGGCAGGCGTATCGTGAACTTGCTCCCCACCCCGGTCTCTGAATGCACGGCGACATGGCCGCCCAGGTCCGCGATATTGCGCCGGACCACGTCCATACCGACCCCGCGGCCCGAAAGATCGCTCACTTCGTCGACGGTCGAAAACCCGGCCCTGAATATGAGATTGTTGATTTGATCATCAGACAACTGTTCGTCGGCTCCGACCAAGCCACTTTCCCGGGCCTTGCTAAGGACTTTTTCTTTGTTGATGCCGGCACCATCGTCAACCACTTCGATAACAATGTTGCCGCCTTCATGATAGGCATTTAATTCCAATACACCGGTTTCCGGTTTGCCGGCGGCAATACGCACTTCAGGCGTCTCGAGACCATGGTCCAGCGAGTTTCGAACCAGATGGACCAGAGGATCACCGATTTTTTCGAGAACCGTTTTGTCCAGTTCCGTATGTTCACCGACCAGTTTCAATTCCACTTTTTTGTTGAGGGCGTTGCCGGTATCACGGACCAGCCTCGGAAAGCGGTTGAACGCGAAACTCATTGGCAACATACGTATCGCCATCACGCTTTCCTGGATGTCGCGAGTACTGCGTGACAGTTGCGAGAGCCCCTCTCGCAGACCTTCGAGCTGTGTAAAGTCGAAGTCGCCGCTGTAGCGGCTCAACATCGATTGCGTGATAACCAGTTCGCCAACCAGATTTATGAGCGCGTCGACCTTGTCGATGTTGACGCGTATCGAGCCGCCTTCCTTGGAAGCTGCCTTGGTTTTGGCCTTTGCGACGGGTTTCGCCGCGGAATTTTCGGCAGCATCTCGCATTTCAGTATCGGTAGTAGCCGACGGTGCTGGGCTACATCCCAACGGCTCCATCGACAGTTCGCATTCGTCCTGTACCCACGCAAACACTTCCTCCACGTCCTCCCGGCTTACGGCTGCGTCAAGCTTTAGCTGCCATGCAAGGTGGCACTCTTCGGGGTCAAGCGAGTCGAACGCCAGTGATTCGGTACCCAGCGATTGCACCTCAAGGCCACCCAGTTCCCGCAACTCCCGGAACATGCGCAGCGGATCGTTACAGGACTTGAAGATTCCTGGCTGTGGCTTGAACTCGATGGTCCAGCCGCTGGGCGCCTCATCGCGTGCGTCAATAGAATCTCCGGCATCCACGTTTTGCACAGGCAGTGACTGTGCCGTTTCGGATGAGTCTATCTCGGCGGACGCTACCGGTTGTTCGTTACTCAGCATCTTTTCGAGCTCGATTTCGAGTTCGGCGGAACGCGTAGTATCTATGGCACCATCGCCCAGGCCGCTTATCATGCCCTGGATGCAGTCCACGGACAGAAGCATCAAATCTACGGCCTCTCGAGTGACTTGCCGGTTACCCTGGCGCATTTCGTCAAGCAAAGTCTCAAGGTGATGGGCGAAATCGGAAATCTCGGTATATCCGAAGGTCGCGCCACCTCCCTTGATCGAGTGCGCGGCGCGAAAAATCGTATCCATCGTATCCGGATCGGCCACGCCTAGATTGAGGTTCAAAAGCCCGGACTCCATGATCCCCAGACCTTCAAGACTTTCTTCGATAAAGAGTTGTGCGATTTCCGCCATGTCTATATCGATTGACATCAGAGCTCCCCGCAATTAGCTGTGAATTTCGGTTCTTTGCGAAAGTTCTTGGTGCCGGCGGAATTCTGGATGTTCATGACAGAACCTTTTCGATGGTCGCCACGAGCTGACCAGGATCAAACGGTTTCACTATCCAACCGGTGGCTCCTGCGGCCTTTCCCTGCATTTTCATATCGGTACCCGATTCGGTTGTCAGAACGAGCAGCGGTACGTATTTGTAGTGCGGCAATGCGCGCAGCTCCTTGATCAAACCGATGCCATCCAGGTTCGGCATGTTGATGTCGGTCAGAACCAGATCGACAGTGTGCGACTGCGCATAGTCGAGTGCTTCCTGACCGTCTTCCGCCAATACAACATCGAAGCCGGCTTGCCCGAGAACGTAGTCGACCAAGCCGCGAATAGATGCGGAATCATCTACAGCAAGGACACATTGCATCAAATTTTCTCCTCAAAACTCATGTACGACCTGCGGAGCCCAAGTCCGGACAACAAACGCGAAACGCATGCCGGAAACTTGTCGTTCTGACGGCGCAGTTCTCTATCTGCTGTTCTAACGGAATGCATGGACCTACATCCCTGAAGTCGACCGGGCTCGGGAGATCTTTAACTTTTATACGAAGGATCTCGTCGCACGATCCATATTCGTGACGGCGGCCACAGAATCCTGGTTGGTGGCGGCCTCGGTGAAGTCATCTTCCGCGAGTACCCAAAGGGATCATAGCGGTCAACAACCACGCCTGTTTCTCGTAGCAGCGATTAGCCCTGGCAGCTCAAACAACAGGCTTGAGTCGACTTATCGAATCGGGTTGGACTGCCCAAAGAAACGGGGCCACCTCTGGCAGCTTAAGGTTTCGCCACAATTGCCGAAAACCAAACAGCTTACTTAAATTGACGGGTGCAAGAATGGACTCAATCATCATGATCGGCTCGACTCGCTTTACTGACTCCCGACTTTGGAGGCGTCTGGGCACTGCAACACTGGTGATACTGACGATCAAGGGCTTCTTGTGGTTAATCGCGCCATTGGTCTTCATCGTGTTCATGTGACCCGGACCGACTTCGTTTTTGTGACCCCTGGAACGATCACCCGGGCATTGGCAAACATACGTCAACCTCGCGATTTTCGCGCCAAGAATTGAGTACCATTATTGTGGGATCCACCGAACAAATAGTCGACGAAAAATTCGATTTCATAAAATGCCTGGCGTCCGATTTATCGACCGGCAATATCGAATTGCCATCATTTCCCGATGTCGTACTGAAAGTCCGCAACGCGCTGGAAAACGAAAATAGTTCTACCCACGACCTGGTGCGAGTCATCAGCGCAGAACCAGTTCTTGCGGCACGACTGTTGACCGTTGCTAATTCTGCAGCACTCAAACCAAGTGGTGATCCAATCACTGACCTCAACATGGCGGTAAATCGCCTCGGCCGCAGCATGATTCGGTCAACTGCCATGGCGTTTGCACTCACTCAACTTCGATCGGCGCAAAAACTCGAATTAGTGAGGGAGCGCCTTGAGACATTGTGGCAACGCTCGGCACATGTTGCGGCGCTAAGCTATGTGTTAAGCAGACGATTCACCCGACTGAATCCCGATGAAGCGCTTTTTATTGGTTTAATGCATGGAATTGGCGAGATGTACATCGTGGTACAGGCTGATAGCCACCCAGCCTTGCTTGCCGATGCCGACGACATGGCAGAAGTTATAGAGGAATGGGGAGCACAAATCGGTAGCTCGATTCTCGAAAGCTGGGGTTTCGCCGATAACGTGTCAGCCGCGGTTGGACAGTTTCAGGATACGAACAGGGAACACGAAGGTGATGTCGATTTCACGGACGTATTGATTCTGGCGTATCTGCTGCACCGCTTCGTCACTGCGGATGACGATGTGGAACTACAACTCGAACATGTCTCCGCGTGGCACCGGATGAAAATAGAAACGTCCGATATGATCGGCATCCTGCAGAAATCTGATGAACAGATCCGGTCCTTGCGGCATGCACTCGGAAAATAACTCTCGGCAGTCGCGCCGGAAGGTCTGATGCCCGTTCAGGGTTTGGGCGCACAGATCGTGAAATACGATCTGAATTGCGATTGAACAAAGTGGTGACTGTCGATGACCAGTCACCGATATCAACGAAGTCCTGCTAAATCGGTGATGCGGGCCACAGCCATGCAATAGAACCCGCAACGACAACGAAAAAGTGCAAAATCGGGACATCCACTATCTTGCCGAGTTCAATGGATGTCCCGAAATTGATATCTTGAACGATGGGTGTCCACAAAATGAATCATGTGCCGCGTCGGCTAGGTGGTTGATTTTATTAAGTATGTGGCGGAGAGGGCGGGATTCGAACCCGCGGTACGGTATAAGCGTACACTCGCTTTCCATTGGGCAATTAAGGTATCAGTCAGTGCTCAACGTTGGCGGTCGATCCAGGCACCCTGATCCTGGCTCACGCGGGGGGCGTGGAGACGCGTCCGGAATGACCAGCTCGCGGTTGGCTTCCAGATCGTTCAGGTCGTCCGGCGCCTCGATACGTTTGCCACCCTCCGCAAACTCGTAGAATTCCGGTTCTTCACAAGTATCC
>QIHS01000442.1 GCA_003229095.1 Woeseia sp.
TCGACCTTGCATTGGTCACTTCGTCAGCCCAGATTTCGATAGAGAAACCGGGCGGCATGGAAATATCGGCGAGATCCAGATCTGTCTGCGCTACGGCGCCTGTACTGACCAATTGCCAGGTTACGACGAATAACACGATAAATCTTTTCGCAGGGAAATTTACTTTTTTCACACTGTTCCGTTTTTTTGTTGTTGTTAGTCGGGCACCAGCCACAATGACAAGGCCGGCCAGTACATGATTATCAGCACAGAGATCATGAGAATAATAAGAAACGGGAACGTCGCCAAGTACACAGTCATGATCGGTTTATTGAATCGATAGCTTGCAATGAACAGGTTAAGTCCGACTGGCGGTGTTAAGTAACCCAATTGCATCGCAGCCAGGAAAACGATTCCAAGGTGCAGTTCGTTGACGCCATAAAGAGCCGCAATTGGCAGAATTAGCGGAACAACAAGAACAATCGCCGAGAAGATGTCGAGTATGGCGCCAAGAATGAGCAGGAAAATGAACAGCAGAAACAGGAAGCTGGCCTCGCTTGAAACGAATTCAGTGATGAATGCCAGGATCTGTTGCGGCACGCCAGCATCGATCATGTAATTCGTTGATGCGAGTGACACACCAAGAATAATCAGTATTCCACCGACCAGCAGCATCGATTCGCGCATGACTCCCGGAAGGTCGCGAAACGAGATCTCGCGCAAGATAAGCACTTCTACAATAAAGACATACAGCGCTGTAACCGCAGCGGCTTCCGATACTGCGAAGTAGCCTGAATAGATTCCACCGAGAACGACAACAGGCAGCGGCAGTTCCCACTTGGCTTCCCAGACTGCAGCGCCCGCTTCTCGCCAGGAAAACGAAGACATAGGTTTGCGATTGTGCCGGTTGATCCAGAGGCTGTAGCCGGACAACAACAGCAACATCAGCAGACCGGGCAAAATGCCTGCACGGAAAAGATCGTCGATGGACACCCCTGCAATCACGCCGTACAAGATAAGTGGCAGTGATGGCGCGAAAAGCAGACCAAGACTTCCTGAGGTTGTCACCAGCCCCAGGTTGAAGTTGTCCGGGTAACCGTCCTGTTTAAGCGCCGGATACAATATCGCGCCGAGCGCGATAATCGTGACGCCCGACGCGCCGGTGAACGCTGTAAAAAATGCACACGCGGCCAGCGCTACCAGCGCAAGACCTCCGGGCATCCAGCCGAGCAAGGCACTGGTCAGGCGAACCAGCCGCTTCGGCGCATTGCTTTCGCTGAGCATGTAACCCGCAAATGTGAACAGGGGAATTGCCGACAACATTGGCATGCTGGCGATACCGAGAACCTCGATTGCCATGGCCATCAAGTCGATACCTTCTCCCTGATAGCCGAGCATTGCACTCGCCGCGATAACCGTGAACAACGGCGCGCCAAAAATGGCCAGAAGGATCAGGGCGACAGCGAAGATCATTGTGTTGCCCCCTTGTCCTCGTCTTTCTGCACAGCACGAACAAGTTCACTGCCGCAGGACAACGCAAATCGATATGACATCAGCAGGAATGACAGCGGTAGTAACGAGTACGCAATCCATGCCGGAAAATCGACCAGCAACGTATCTTCAAACTCAATGGTTAACTGGACATAGCGCCATGAATGCCACGCCAAAAGACCGCAAACAAAAGCAGCAAAAGCCTCAACGATAATGCGTGGGAAGCGCGCGTATTTTTCAGCAACAAAATGCGAAAGTATATCGATGCGCAGGTGACGATTGCTGCGGCTTGCAGCGATGGATGCGATCAACGCAATCCACAAGACGAAAAGCTTGACGAGCTCATCAGCCCAGATAAATCCGAAACTGAAAAATACGCGCATAATGATCTGGCCGACTGCCAGCACCATCATTGCGCCAAGAAGCATGATGAGCGCGGCACTTTCGAGCGCAGTCCCCCACCGCTCCAGGCGCGCTGCAATGCCAGGTATCTCAGTCAAGACTACTCGCCCTGCGGCAGTGCGGCCCCGTGTTCCGGACTATTCCGAAAGTGGTTAAGGTGTGCCTGCATTTCGTCGAAGAGCGCCAACGGAAATATTCCTTCGTGAGCCATGCCATGGTTGAGCTCATTCATGGTCTCCAGTAACTCGGCGAACTGGCCCTCTGCAGGATCAACTTCCTTGATGCCAATTTTCGTCAGAGCATCCATCGCATTCTCCGACTCTTCTGTGGCTTTGCTGTCTATATCCCTGTAAACCGCTTCCAGTACGTCTCGGACAATAACTTGATCGTCCGCGGACAGCCGCTCAAATGTGCGCTTGTTTACAGCAAGAAAAGACATTGCGTATGCGACCGGCATGTCCGTGAAGTATTTGATTCGCGTATGCCACTGTAATGCAACGGCTACTTCGGGCGGAATAGCGGCAATATCGAGCAGGCCGGTTTGCAATCCGGTCAATACGTCGGTGACCGGCAATGCAACAGGTGAAAGTTGCAGGCGTTTCATGGCCTCGTAGCTGACTTCATCGCCCTGCGGCAACCATACCTTCTTGCCTTTCATATCCGCATGGCTGGCAATAGGTACATTGGAAAGCACGATCGAGAATGAGCCCACGAAGCCAAATGTCACAAAATTAAGATCTTCGAAACCGGCCTCAAGCGCCTCGTCCATCTGGCTTCGAACGTAACGCATTTCTTCCCAGGAACGAAAGGCGAACGGTATGCCATAGAGGCTGGCATCGCTGTACTGATCCATGAAATCGGTTGGCGTAAACGTGCCGCCGTGTAGCTGCCCGATTTTGATCTTTCGAAGCACCTTTTCTTCGTTGCCCTGTGTTCCACCGCCGTAGAATTTCAGTCTGACGCGTCCCTCGGTGCGCTCCTCAATGACTTTTCCCGCGGCACGCATATCTTGCATCCATTGAGACTGGTTTGGCACCAGTGTCGCAATTTTAATATCCGCGGCTTCGGCCACCGGCAGGTAGCCAATGAGTGCCAAAAGCATAGATGCCGTCAGAATTTTTGCAATTTGCATTCTCATTCTCCGATGTGACCAGTCACTTGCCGTTGCTTTCAGAAGTATTCGTCTGCCGAATCGAGCAGCACCCTGGCCTGCCGCTGAGCAAGTACATTTAGCAAGGTACTACCCGGTGCTTCCGGGTCTGCCGCGAGAACTTCCTGCAGCAAGCTGTCATGCAGCTCTCGTTCGTACATAAGCCGTGCATAGCCGCTGGCAAACTCCACCTTGGCGCTTAAATCGGTGCCACCAGACAGGCTAATCGCAAGTTCAAAATGCGCCTTGCCTTTCTCCACCTTGCCGCCGAGTGCGGGCGGAATCAGTGTGTTCAATATGCCGAGATAAGTGTTGATTGCGCCGTCGTCGCTGCCATCGTTAATTTCCAGATAACGCTCAAACAGCGCCTCGCTGAACGGTAGCTGCGCAATCGCCGCATAGTCGCTGCTGTGTGCTCGGATAAAGGCAAGCGATGCCAATCCGTGACTGAAAACGACATCGGCGTGTTTCTCACCAAGCCCGGCGAGCGTTTCCAGGTAGTCCTCAAACAACATTCCTGACCACGAACAGGACGGCCGATAGCTGTTACAAATTGCGCGGGTACTATAGTCGTATGCCCTGCTGGTTAGTCGTGCAGCGCGTACGCGATCGTCGGCGAAAACCGTGCCGTAAGTTGCATAGAGTGCAGCCGCCGCCGACAGCAGCGCAGGATCATCCGGGCTGTCGACGAGAAAACTGTCCATCAACAGAAGATAGGCCGGCGCACCGTCACGAACGATTTCCGGATCATTCTGGTTCAGAATTGCCAGCGACAGATTTTCTGCAAGGCCGCTGGCCGCGGATGATATCAGCGAGGCGCATCCGGCATTGAGGATGAATATTCCGATAACGACCAGGCGTCCGCCCCGGTGCGCCAATCGCGCAGGCATTCCATGCATTGTGCTCATGTCTCGACAGACCTCGGAATTGGCTGTTGGTTCAGGTAACCCTGCGGAAATTCGCAATATGCGGGATAATAGGCCCGTATACAGAATAAACGTATCGGGCTAGATCTTTTCCTTGATCCTGGCGGCCTTGCCTGTGCGTCCGCGAAGATAATACAACTTGGCACGTCGCACATCGCCACGTCGTTTGATTTCGATGGCGCTCACGACCGGACTATAGGTCTGAAAAACACGCTCAACACCCTCGCCGTGAGAGATCTTGCGTACGGTGAAAGACGAGTTGAGACCGCGGTTGCGTTTCGCGATGACCACACCCTCGAATGCCTGCAGGCGTTCACGTTCACCTTCTTTCACTTTGACCTGCACAACGACGGTATCGCCCGGCGAAAAATCCGGAATTTCCTTCGTCATCTGTTCCTGTTCAA
>QIHS01000559.1 GCA_003229095.1 Woeseia sp.
GGCAATAACTCACTCATGCGCTTTTGATGATCATTGCAATGCCCTGACCCACGCCGATGCACATCGTGCAAAGGGCATACTTCCCTCCAGTACGCTGCAACTGTCGGGCTGCGGTGGTCACCAGTCGGGCACCCGACATGCCAAGCGGGTGACCCAGCGCGATGGCACCGCCATTCGGGTTAACGTGCTCTGCATCGTCTTCAACACCGAGTTCGCGCAGCACCGCGAGGCCTTGTGCTGCAAACGCCTCATTGAGTTCGATTAGATCCATATCTTCAAGCGCCAGCCCGGCAAGTGCGAGCACTTTTCGAGTTGCTGGCACGGGACCAATACCCATCACGCGAGGCTCAACGCCCGCCGATGCCCAGGCAACAACACTCGCGATCGGCGTCAGCTTGTGCGCCTTCACTGCATCATCAGAGGCAACCAGTAGCGCACACGCACCATCGTTGATGCCCGATGCATTTCCAGCGGTTACCGACCCGTCTTTCTTTACCGCGAGGATGTTCGTCTGTATCGACGATGACTGGATCGCCCTTACGTTGTGGCACGGAAACCGGAACGATCTCGTCCTTGAATCTGCCGGACGCAATTGCATCGGCGGCCTTCAACTGGCTGCGCAACGCGAACTGATCCTGGTCGTCCCGGGTAATCGAGAAATCTGCAGCGATATTCTCCGCCGTCTCCGCCATCGAGTCGATTCCGTATTGTTTTTCAAGTTTCCGGTTGATGAATCGCCAGCCAAGTGTCGTGTCATAGATTTCTGCATTGCGACTGAACGCTGCAGTTGCCTTCGCCATGACAAACGGCGCCCTCGACATTGACTCAACGCCACCAGCGATGATCAGGCCGGCTTGTCCTGCCTGTATTGCGTGCGCTGCATTGCCCAGCGCATTCATACCCGATCCGCACAGCCTGTTTATGGTTGCCGCTGGCACGGCTGTCGGTAAACCGGCAAGCAACGCTGACATACGCGCAACGTTTCGATTGTCCTCGCCAGCCTGGTTCGCACACCCATAAATCAGGTCGTCAATTTTTTTTGCGTCGAGCTGTGGATTGCGATCAATCAGTGCCTTGATTGGAACTGCACCAAGGTCATCCGGGCGTACCGATGACAGGCCGCCGCCATATCGGCCAATCGGCGTTCGAACCGCATCGCAAATCCATGCATTAGTCAAAAGTCATTCTCCTTGTGGATTGGCCGGGTCGTCGGCGGCACTATTATACGTTCGGCCCAGATAAATTCCCGCCGCCGCCCAAATGCACGCGACTACGGCGCCAACAATCGCTACACCGCTGAGGCTGAGGGCGAGCAACTCGCGAAGCCCGGTGTGCAGCCACGCAGTGACCATGTCGCCGCCACGGTAAACGACGATGTCGATCACCGGCTTCGCCTTGTAGCGCGCTTCGTCATTGACCAGCGTAAACAACATCTCCCGACCAGGCCGGGTGATGGCGTAGTTACCCGCCCTGCGCGCGACCTGCAATCCAATCAAGACACCCATTACTGGCACCAGGGCAACCAGCAGCCATCCACCGACCATCAGTACTGGAATCATCGACAAGGTGGTCGCCATACCAAAGCGCGTTGCAACGCGACCGGTCACAAACAATGCTGTCACGGCGGCAAGCAGATTTACCGCCATATCAATATTTGCGTAAATTTGTGCGCGCTCCCACCGCTCGAAGGGTGCCAGAAATTCGCGCAGCTCCATATAAACGAACGTGCTCATCGTCACATACATGAGAATAAACAGGCCGATGGCGAGCAAATAGGGGTTTCGGACAAACAGCAGAAACCCGGAAAACGGATTCTTCCCAAGCCGCTTTGCCTGGCTTAGGTCTGCCTGCAAATCCTGATTGCCGAGTTCAGTGGCCTTGAGTTTGGTCAGTGCACGGATTATTGGCACCGGGATGAGCAGTATTGCGGCAGAGATAAGCATGAGATTCATAATGCCTAAGTCTTCCGCAAAATATTTTGGAATGGCCGGACCAGCGATCGCACCTAGGCTCGCACCCGTCGCAATAATCGCGAACAACCTCGGCGCTTGTTCTTTCGAAAACAATCCGGACATGAAGCTCCAAAATACTGACACATGAAACAAACTGAAAACGCTGAGCCAAACATAAAAGGTCTTATCGATGACGGTCGCATCGACTACCGCCTGTGAAGCGAAGTAAAACGCGACAAAGGACGCGGCGAAGAAAAGATATACACCGGGCACGACCCGACTGAAACGTACCCGCGAGATTACAAACCCATACAATGAAACGCCGATGACACTGAAAACAAATGTCAAAGTCCAGAGAAAACTCGTCTCCACGCGGGACCAGTCGCTCGCCATGGAATCGCGCACCGGACGAATGATGAAGTACGCCGTCATCAGCAGGAACACAAAAAGAAACGACAAAATCGTCGCTTTGAGTTCATTGGGCTCGACCTTCGTCAATGCCCGGACAATTCGTGCGAGAGGCCCGCTCTTGTTGCTATTCACGCTCGTCGTCTCCTGCCCGGATTGATCTCCAGCATGCAGACTGCCACATAAAAACGCCGACACAACACTTTCGTGCTCTGCCGGCGAGAGTGTTCCGGCGGGGAACCGGAAATTCTGTTTGTCGGGCGTTAGCTAATATCGCTACTCACGTCGCTGGCGGCCGTTATCAAGTCGTCTGCGGACAGGCGAATCTTATAGTCAGCCTCGACGAAGGAATAAGTCACCATTCCTGATTTATCGATGACATAGACGGCAGGTACGGGCAACACCTGAAAATTCGTAACTGATGAGCCCTCACCGTCTACGCCTTTCTTTCGCAAGTAGTCAACGGTTCGGTCGCCGGCCTTGAATGCGATACCCAGGGCGATGGCTGCTTCGATATTGGCATCGGACAGGATCGTGTAACCAAGTCCGTCAATATCCTCCTGGGTTTCACTCATAAGACCGTCATACAACATGTCGGGGCGGTCGCCGCTCAGGAAGTACACATCGACGCCCATTCCCTTGAGTTGCGGGACAGCATCTTTCAATTCGGAAAGATGAAAATTGCAATACGGGCACCAGCCACCGCGAAAAGTGATGAATATCGCCGGCGCGTCAAGATTGTCCGGGTCAAAAACAAAAGGTTCGTCGTCAACGGTGCGAACGGTAAAGCGAGGCGCTCTTTCGCCCGTCTTGAGCGGGTTTACTTCTTCAGCACTGGCCGCAACACCGGCCATTTCGGCTGCCTGCGCGCGAATAGGGTTAGATAGAACGAAAGTGACGACGAGCAATATAACGAACGTCGAATATAAGAGCCTTTGCCCTGTCTTCATGTTGGGTTCTCCAGTATTCACAATCAACAGACCGTATCATGCAGGAGAATATTACGACGGTGGGAAAAACAACATCGAGGGCTGAGCCACGTCTTTCAGACGGCTTTTTCCAGCAAGGCAGAATCGCTGATGTTTGTGACGCCACGACAGCGGGCTTTGGCGCGGTACATGGCCGCATCGGCCGCGCGCAGCAGACCAGTAAGCGTATTGGCGTGCTCAGGATAAAGGGCCAGACCGATGCTCGCGGCACACCAGAGTTCTTTGCCGTCGATCAAATAGACCTGCTCCAGCGCTTTGGCCAGACGAGCTGCCAGGTTTTCGGCAACCCGGACCTCAACATCAGGTACGAGCGCCACAAATTCGTCGCCACCTGGGCGGCCGATAATGTCGCAGGAACGCAGGCCCTTCTGCAGGCGCTTGGCCGCAACAGTTAACAACAGGTCGCCGATCTCGTGGCCATACCGGTCGTTGATCTGCTTAAAGTTATTCAGGTCAATGAACAACAGTGCGCCGGTCGCATCATCGGCGCTTTCTTTCAGGCGAGTTGCGGCGAGACGTTCAAAACCGCGCCGGTTCAGCACACCGGTTAATGGATCGGATCTTGCGATCGACTCCATCTCTTGCTCTTTTGCCCTACGATCAGTGATGTCCACAAAAGTCATTGCGACGTCATCCCCTACAGGTTCGGCAATCAGCCGAAACCACTTGGTACTCGAACCAGAGCCTACCCTCGTTTCGACGTCGACCACCTTGCCAGCCTCTGCCGACAGGTAGAATTCTTTTAGCAGTGCCGCAGCATCTTCAGAATCCATGCCTGCAGTTGCAAACCGCAGCAGTGTCTCTGCCGCGCAATCGATCATTTTCTCCGGATCGGAATTCAGGTATCTACCCGCAGCAGCGTTCGCGAATATGCATCGTAGTTGCTTGTTTCCGCCGGGTACGTCGCTCGCAATCCAACGCAATCGAATGATTCCGTTCACAGAATGATCGATCAGCGTGCGTAGCAGCTTTTCGCTGTTGAGCACTTCGCGTTGCGCTTTCTCGACGTCACTGACATCACGAAACATCAACACGCTGGCGTTGCTTGAAATTGATTTATCATTCGCAATTGGCGTGACTTGTACGTGCAGGAACCGACCCGAGTTGGTCAACATCTTTTGCGGCTCACCGGTTTCGATAGCGGTGTGCACCTCCATTGCATGCTCACCGAATATCTTTTCCAGAGGCTCGCGAAGAGCATCGACTTCGGTCATGTTAAGCAGCGATTCCGCCCCTGGATTCAGGCTGATAATGCGTTCTTGATCGTCTATGACGATCACCGGGTCCTGCATATTGCGAAACACGGTTTCATAGGCAAGCGGTGAAAATTCAATGATGCG
>QIHS01000375.1 GCA_003229095.1 Woeseia sp.
GGCCGACGTTTCTCAGGCCGGAAGTGGGTGGAGGACGATTCGTGCAAGTGTCGCGATTGTCAGCACCACTGGTGAACGAGCTGTTCATCGGCTATGACGAGAAAGACAATTTCAATTCAAGCGAACCGAAAGACGACGGCCAGTTTCTGACCTTTGTCAGCAATCCTGGATTGCCGCTGATTTTGAATATTCTGTTTCTGGATGCCGTGAATGACATCACCGGCGCAGGCTTTACCGATCTGGCACCGAGCAATTTTCCACGTAACGATCTCATTACTGCATTCCTGACCGGTTTCCCGGGCGTGAATCAGTTTGCCAACGTAACCCCGGGCGAAATGCTGCGTCTTAATACTGCAATTGCTGCGACGCCGCGTGATCAGCAAAGCACCTTCGGTGTTGCGGGCGGTGATCTCGCCGGTTTCCCGAATGGTCGCCGACCAGGTGAGGACGTTGTCGACATCGCACTGCGTGTTGCGATGGGCGTGTTGTGTTACGACCTGCCAATTGGTGAAGGTGGTGCAGGTGTAAATCTCGGAATCTGCGCACCTGAAGACGCGCCTACCGGCAATCAGGCCTTTACCGATGGTGCGCCCCTTAATGCAACTGAACTGAACAACAGCTTCCCGTACTTGCTGACGCCGTATCCCGGATCGCCAGTCGGCGCGCCATTGCCAGTACCCACCGACTAAGCGCAGAGGAATAGGAGAGTATTATGAGAATCAAGATTCACGTTGTCGCCCTTCTGGGTTTGGTACTGGCGGGTTGTGGAGGTTCGGGCTCGAACGTCCCTCCCCAGCTGCCATTGCCACCGCCGGCACCGGTCAACATGGCACCGACAATCACCATGATTGCAGACCAGGACACAAGCGCAAACGTAGCCAGTGCGGCTATTTCGTTTACCGTAGCGGATGAGGATGTTGCTGGTGCGCTCGCGATCAATGGCACCGACGGTTCGATCACGGTTTCACCGGTCATCGATGAACTAGGTGATGCCTTCATCACCGTCGTTGTGACAGATGGCCTGGGGTTGTCTGCGAACACCTCGTTCTTACTGTCAATCGTTGGCCAGCAGTTATCGTTTCAGCAATTCGTACGCACAGAATTTGTGCAGGTGGAGGACGGGCAGCCGGCATTGATCAACGCTGTCATCTTCGATCAGGATGCTGCTGACGACGATTTTGCAGATCTACTGGCGCTATAGGCGCTTTGGACCGGGAAGCCTCGTGCTTCCCGGTCTTCTTATCAAGGGTTGCTTCAATGCATGCAAAATTCAAAACGCGAGCGATGTTGATGTTTGTGCTGTCGATTTTTTTCGTCCTGGCTGTCAGGGTAACGCTCGCTCACGATCCCTTAAGTGACGAGCATCATGCGCAACACGACGACCCGCATTCGGCGCACGAGCTATCACCACAACGGCCACAGCGTGTAGACCTGAATGACGTGCGGGCGCGTGTCATTTCTTTTCGTGTAACAGGGGATGACCGGCATCTTGACGATGCGTGGGAATTACTTGAACCTGCACTAGCACTTTCGACACCCGACCCCGAAACACTGGTTACCGCGTCGTTCGTGGCACAGTCGCGGCACGAATTCGACTTCGCGATGCGACTCATATCACGGGCATTGGAAATTGACAGGACCAATGACGAGGGCTGGCTGTTGCTGGCATCAATTCAACTGGTGCTGGGCGATACCGAGGCGGCTGACATGGCATGTGGGCAACTTCGCAGCGTTGTGCTGCTGGTATCAATGACCTGCAACGCGCGCGTGGCACTTGCAACAGGTGACCACGAAATCGCATTGAAACGCCTGGGCGGCATGTTGAAGATTGCCGCGTCACAACACCTGTCCCCTGACGTGTTGGCGTGGTCCTACAGCGTCGCAGGCGACCTTGCTGTGGCGTCGGCCGCACCGGAGCAGGCGTTGATGTACTACACGCACTCACTGAATATCGCCGAGCGGACCCAGGTGAGGTCGGCACTGGTGGATGTTCTGCTGTCGCAGGCAGACTACGAAACTGCATCACAGGTGCTCGATGACGGCTCGCTGGCGTTGCCGTTGCTGGTAAGGCGCCTCATTGTGGCGCGGCAACTCGATCGCCTCGAAGAGCTGCAACCTGTGTTGACGAAGGTAGAACAGGAGTTTGCAGCCTGGATAGCCAAAGAGGACTGGCTGCACGCGCGGGAAATGGCGCGGTTTTTCATCGACGTCATTGACCGACCCGATCTTGCGCGCCGACTGGCGCTGATCAACATCGACCTGCAGAAGGAACCGGAAGATTTACGCCTTGAGGTAAGAACGCGTCCGCTACAGGTTCGTTCGGAATCCGGAAGAAGCCGTTAACAGACTGACTGTGCGCGTGTTAACTTATTGACTTGCTCTCTGACGCAGGCCAGCCAGACAGGCTGGCTGCCCGAACAGGGGTTGGTCATGTTTCGTAATTGCCCGGTTATTGTAATGCTCGCTGTGCTTCTCGGCGCGTGTTCCTCGGGTGGCGGGTCACCGGTGCCGCCGCCACCACCAATGCCTCCAGCGCCGGTCTCCTCGATCACCCTCGTGACGGATGGCACGATCTATACGGCGGCCAACGGCGTATTCGCAGAAGCAATGGCCATCGACGACGGCGAGATCATCCGCGTCGGCAGTACCACAGATGTCCTGGCCTTCGACGAGCCGGGAGCGAAGAGAATTGATCTGCAAGGCAGGTTGGTTTTGCCCGGCCTGCACGATAGTCATGTGCATATCCTTGAGGCGAATCTGTCGTTAAGTGGCACCTGCTTATTGAATGCGGGTCAGCCCCCCGGCGCACATGTCAGCCGGTTGAGAGCTTGCGCCCCAAACCAGCAGTTGCTCAACTGGGTGCTGGGATTCGGCTGGGATATCACGACTTTCCTGAACTCAGGCGAGAACCCGCTTGATGCACTCGATCAGGCCATTCCTGATCGCCCTGCGGCGATGATGGAAGAGACCTCACACGCAGTGTGGGTTAACTCCAGCGCTTTGCAGGCACTCGGCATCACTGAGAACACCGAAGATCCTCCGGGCGGGCATATTGCCAAAGACAACAATGGGTTTCCGAACGGCCTGTTGATTGACAACGCAGGGGACCTGGCTTTTGAAGCCAGCCTCGTCCGCACACCTGAGGTAGATGAAGAAACCTACCAGGCTCTGCTGCGAGGTCTGCAGCAACTGGCTCGCAATGGCATAACGTCATTCGCGGACGCGCGCGTTTATTGGACTCGGGGTTATCACGATGCTTACAGCCGCGCCGAAGCTGCCGGGCGATTATCCGCCCGAGCCGTTCTGGGCATGTGGGCATACCCGCAATTGAACGACGCCACGCAACTTGGAGAATTGACGAATTTCTTTTCCAGAAGTCCCAACCAGCTCGTGCAGCGTTCACAAATTAAAGTGTACGTTGATGGCATTACGCATATGACAACAGCGCGGACCCTGACGCCCTATCTCATTGACTATGGCTTTGGCACGCCGACGGGACTCAATTATTTCGACGAAGACCGGCTTGCTACCTACATTACCGAGCTTGAACGTGTGGGCTATGATTTTCATATTCACGCGATCGGCGCTGGCGGTGTGCGAGAGGCACTAAACGCTATCGAGCGGGCTCGAGCCGCCAATCCTGCAATCCTTGACCGTCGTCATCGTCTGACCCACGTAGAGCATGTGCATCAGGATGATGTGTCGCGATTCGCAGCACTGGGCGTGATTGCCGATATTCAGCTGGCGGGCGATTTCACAGACCCGCTTCAATTCGAGATGGACAACGCACCATTCATTGGCGCCGCCAATCCGGCACTATCACTTCCGGCGCGCGCTCTGCTCGACAGCGGCGCAACGGTGACATTAAGCAGCGATTTCGATGTGAGTTCCCTGAACCCCTTTCACGGCATCGCGAATGCCGTTACCCGGAGCGCGGACAATCTGACTGTCTCCGAAGCCGTCGATGCTTACACCATCAGTGCGGCCTTCCTCATGGGACACGAAGACCGTGTTGGCACGCTTGAGGTTGGAAAACGTGCCGACTTCGTTGTCCTCGACCGTGACATTTTCAATATTCCCGGCGCTGATATTCGACAAACGGAAGTCTTGCTGACGATATTTGACGGTGCGGAAGTATTTCGCAGCAGCCGCTTCTGAGTCGTACAACCACCCTAATTGGGCTCTGGCCCCGCTATTAGAGAAAGTGCTTCTCCAGAAACTCCGACCTGAAGTTTTGCGGCGGCGTCACACGGTCCGGACGACCCTCGGGCGTAAAGTCCATCAGGTTCCAGTAGGGCCAGAGTGCGCCTAACTATTCTTGCGAGCCGACCTTCGCTGAAGTTGTTCTATGATTCTCGGACCGCGGCCGGGCGCACTCCACGGACAGATCGAAATGCAGATTGCGCAGCCGAAGTTTTCGTTAAAAAACGGAATACATTTGTCGAAGTCGACATACCATTTCGTAACTCCGCGAACCGGCACCTTCTCTGGCAGTATCGCCTCCGGTGGACAGGCATTGCTGCACACCTGGCAGCGGCTGCAAAAATCGTCAACGTCATAGCTTTCTTTCGGCGTCGGGATCAGCGGCACATCGGTCATCACGGCCGCGAGCCTGAATGAGGACCCATAATCCTTGTTGATTATCGAGCCGTGTTTCCCCAGCTCACCGAAACCGCACTCGATGGCATGTGGAATCATCAACAATGGGCCGGCCATCGGGCCGCCGTAAACTTCCGCGTCCCAGCCCCGTGCGCGAATCCAGGTTGCGACGTCTTTTACTGCCTTGCTGGCGCGGCCGTATTGTGTGATGACTTCTGCGCCGGCAGCATTGTCCGGTGCTTTCATTATTTCGTCATAATCATGTGCAACACCCACCATGATCACCCACTTCTGGGTAAGTTCTGCATTATCAAAAGACCATTCCGGGTTAAATCTCGTGATGCCGAATAATTCGAAATCAAGCGTTGCTGCATGCGCGCCGAGTTCACGCGTCCATTCTTCGGCGCTTTGCTGCAACGGCTCACCGCTGACCGGTGGTACTTCAATCGCGAGGATCTCTTCCCGTTTGGCACGTGCTTTGTTGATGCCCGGATGGTCGGCGTTCTGCGTGTAAAACCATTTCTGTAATTCGCCGTGGTGCAGCGTGTCCGGGTCGTGCCAGTAAACATGACTTGCGCGGCGAAAGGTTT
>QIHS01000383.1 GCA_003229095.1 Woeseia sp.
TCATTCTCATTGATCACCGGCACGACACCGTGCTCCAGCAACTTCTCCAGTGTTCCCCGTGCATTGAGGAAGCGCCTTTTGATCTCCGTGTCATCGCGAGTCAACAGTATTTGTGCCGCCTTGATACCGCGGCGTGCCAGCGCGTCCTGGTAGGCATGCACCAATTGCACCTGACCTGCAGCAGCAGCGGCCTGCAATTCCTCCAGTCGTGAGCGACGTAGGTTGATATCAAGCACATGGCTGCCAATGGCGACCGCGCCTGAGGACACGAGCAGAACTTCATGTCCGGCGTTGCGCAACGCGTCGATATCGTCTGCAAGACTCTCCAGCCACACAATATTCAGGCGGCGGTTTGCATCGATGAGCAGCGTCGAGCCGATCTTGACTACCAGTCGGCGCAGATCACGTAGGACCGGTTTTGGCATAGTGACTAGCCGGTCAGGCGTTGGTGTCGTGCGTAGGAAGATAAGGTGACTTGCCCTTTGGAAACAGTAACGCTGCCGCTCCTTGCGACCGCAGCAAGGTCACCGATCTCGCCCGCCGCATGAAGAAACCGGTCAATTTCAGCGGGTTTGCCGGTCAATTGAACGGTACAACTTACCTGCGCATCATCAAGGATTTCCGCACCAAATTTCTTCGCCAGCGCCGACACTTTTTCATAGCCGCCGGTTTGCAGTTTTATTTTGAAGATGGCGAGTTCTCGCTCAAAGTGTTCACCCAGCGTCATATCGTGAATATTGACGACATCAACCAACTTGGCGAGCTGCGCGTTGAGCTGCGAAATCGCTGCATCAGATCCGCTGACGACAAGCGTTACGCGTGAAACCACCGGGTCGTCAGTGGGCGCAACGTTTAGCGATTCGATGTTGTAACCACGGCTCGAAAACAGACCCGTCATTCGCGTCAATGCGCCAACTTCATTTTGCAGTAGTACGGAAATTACATGTCGCATTGCTGGCCCGTTTGCAGATTGTATTTAGGTTCGTTTGAAACCATCAGGAATTGCATTCATAACCGATGTTGGCGCAGATTGTCGAGTATTGCAATGCGATATAAATTAGTAAACACTCGACTAAAATCCGGTACTTAGACGACACCCAAGTTTCTGACCATGTCCACTGATCAGGGCGCCAGCCCAGAAAAACAACACCCGCTCGCGGGGACTCAAATGAGTGGGGCCGACATCGTCGTCCAGGTCCTCGCCGACGAAAACGTGGACATCGTTTTCGGTTATTCGGGCGGTGCGATTCTGCCTACCTATGATGCTGTTTTTCGCTTCAACAACACGAATCGTTTGCCGGACGGTCGATCGCCGATTCCATTGATCGTACCTGCGAATGAGCAAGGGGCCGGATTCATGGCAGCCGGCTATGCCCGCGCCAGTGGCGATGTCGGCGTTGTGATGGTGACATCCGGACCCGGCGCAACCAACACGGTAACCCCGGTGCGCGACTGCATGGCAGATTCGGTTCCCATCGTCGTCATTTGTGGCCAGGTCCCGACACAAGCGATCGGTACCGATGCTTTCCAGGAAGCGCCTGTTTCGGCCATTATGGGTGCGATCGCCAAACATGTATTCCTGGTGACGGACCCAACTCGCCTGGAAGCGACGCTGAGAACAGCATTCGACATTGCCCGGTCCGGTCGCCCGGGCCCGGTCGTCGTGGATATTCCGAAAGACGTGCAGAACTGGGAAGGTACGTTTGTTGGTACGGGCGCACTGCCGGTTGCAGGTTATCGCGCCAGGCTGCAAGCCGTGCTGGACAACCATCTGACCGATGACGCTTGCGAGAGATTCTACGAGTTACTGGCTGCTTCCAACCGCCCGCTCATTTATGCAGGTGGTGGTGTGATCAACAGCAATGCGACGAAGGCAATGCGGCAATTTGCAAGTCAGTACGGCATACCCGTCGCCACCACGTTGATGGCGCTTGGCGCGAGTGATACGAAACATCCTTTATCACTGCATATGCTCGGCATGCATGGCACGGCATTTGCGAACTATGCGGTCGAAGACTGCGACTTCCTGATTGCTATAGGCGCCAGATTCGATGATCGGGTTGCCGGAGACCCGGACAATTTTGCACCGAACGCAAAAGACATAGCGCAATTCGATGTCGATGTTTCAGAAGTTGGCAAGGTCAAAAACGTCAACTGGCATCACATTGGCGTGCTCTCGAGAGATCTGGACAAATTGTTGGCGTATGGCAAAAAAACCGACTTCAGGCGAGACTTTTCTGCCTGGCATGCCGAGATCGCGGTACTGAAAGACATACACCGCATGAACTACGATCGCGAAAGCGAGCTCATTCAGCCGTATGCGGTCATTGAAGAAATAAACCGTCTCGCCGGCGGCAAAGCCATCATCTCAACGGGTGTAGGCCAGCATCAGATGTGGGCCGCACAATATTTCGACTTCCGCGAGCCGCGACTCTGGTTGACCTCGGGCAGCATGGGCACCATGGGCTTCGGTTTGCCTGCTGCGATCGGTGCGCAGTTCGCGCAACGAGACCGCTTGGTGATTGACATCGATGGCGACGGCAGCATGCGCATGAATATCGGGGAATTAGAAACTGCAACAACTTACGACCTGCCCATTAAGGTCGTCGTGTTCAACAACTACGGCGACGGCATGGTGCGCCAGTGGCAAAAGTTGTATTACCAGGGACGCATGTCGGGCAGCGACAAGTCCCTGCATAGAAAGGACTTTGTTAAAACCGCTGAAGCCGACGGGTTTAAATTTGCACGGCGGCTGGATCGTAAAGAAGATCTGCAAAAACTGGTTAGCGAATTTATCCATTTTTCGGGGCCGGCGTTTCTTGAGGTCATTATCGATCCCGATGCTGGCGTCTATCCGATGGTGGGCCCGGGTCTGAGCTACGCCAACATGATCACCGGAGACCATATCGTGGGCCGCGATCAGCCTGATACGGACGAACCCGGCCCCAGCGAAATGTTCTGATCCGAAACGGGGTCAGCGCCCAATTAGTCTGTTTGTTGCCTGCATCGCGACCCGCTATTCTTCTGAACCCAACGTTTCAGTCCACGAACGTGATTAAGCACAACAATGAAAAATGACTTCCCGGCGGTTTTGTTCGTGACGGCAGCGCTTTTTCTGACAGCCTGCGGCCCGTCCGGTCCCGAGGCTCCGGCGGCGATCACAGAAGCGTCTTCCAAAGCGGCGATTCCGGCGCCAGTGGACCTGGCTACTGCACTTGCTCGCGACACTCGCTCGGATAAGGACAAGTCAAGGGACGCAGGCAGAAAACCCGTTGCAGTACTCGATTTTCTGGGTGTTGAACCCGGCAAGAATGTCATCGACCTGATGGCCGCCGGCGGCTGGTACTCTGAAGTGCTATCGCTCGCAGTCGGCGAGGAGGGAACTGTTACCGCGCAAAATCCGCCATGGCTACTCGCATTCCGTGACGAAAGCCCTGGCAGAGCGGATTTGTGATCGCCTCAACAACGTCGACAAGGTCGATTCAACCTGGGCAGAACTCGCTCATTCCGGTGCACAATACGATGTCGCACTATCGGCCCTGAATTTCCATGATGTCTACTATATGCAATCGCCGGAAGCTGCGGCAGAAATGATGTCGGCTGTTTTCGCCGCGCTAAAACCCGGCGGTGTGTTTGGCGTTATCGATCATGTCGGTAGTGCGGACGGCGACAACAGTGCCCTGCATCGTATTGACATGGCAATCGCTGTCGACCTGGCAAGTGCTGCGGGATTCATCGTTGAAGACAATAGCGACCTGCTCACGAACAGTGAGGATGACCACACCCAGGGCGTGTTTGCGGATGAACTGCGTGGTCACACAGACCGGTTCGTCCTGAAAGTTCGTAAACCAGCCAATTAGCTCGGGCTAAGACCCCGCCTTTGGGTATTATGTGAACCGGCGCAACGATCCGACGCAGCAAATGCCACAAGGTATTGATCAACTATGCTCATTACCCCCAACAGACAAGACCTGAACAAGATAGTTGTCATCAACCCGAAGGGTGGTTGTGGCAAAACGACGTTGTCAACCAACCTGGCCGCTTGCTTTGCCAAGCGCGGACCGATCCCGGCCATCATGGATTGTGACCCGCAAGGGTCCAGCATGACCTGGATTGAGCGGCGACAGGATTCCAGGCCACCGATTCACGGCATTGCTGCATTTAAGCGCACCATGCAGGCGACTCGAAGCTGGCAGTTGCGGGTGCCGCAGGAGACCAAAAACCTGATTGTCGATTCACCGGCAAGCCTGAGCCACGAAGACCTGCGCGAAGTCACCCGCGATGCCAACAGTATCCTGGTCCCGGTACTACCCTCGTCTATCGATATTCACGCTGCCTCACGATGTATTGCCGATTTGCTGCTGGTCGCCAAAATTGACCGGCGGGATCAAAAACTGGCGGTCGTGGCCAACCGTACGCGCAAGAACACCAAAAGCCTCCAGAAACTAATGCGCTTCCTGGACTCCCTGGGCATACCCATCATTGCTGTCCTGCGTGACAGTCAGAACTTCGTCCATGCAGCCGAAGATGGCATCGGCATTTGTGAAATGCAGCCGCACAAGGTCAAGAAGGACATGGAACAGCTCGAGAAAATCGTTGAATGGCTTAACGACTGGCAGAATCGACGCTATCAGACAGCCGATAAAAGCACTATTGAGCAGTCACCGAATGTGACTCTGCTTCGCAAGCCAGGTTAGATCCGGGACATAAAACGGGGACAGTTTACTTATTTATTTCGTAACGCTGAATCGACGCGAATAGCGCTCTGTCGATGTTGCCTCCGCTCAAGATCGCAACCGTCACTTTTTCGCGTGCGTCCACATGCCCGTTCAGAACCGCTGCGAGCGTGACGGCACCGCCCGGTTCCACCACCAATTTCAGGTGCTGGAATGCAAAACGAATTGCCTCTCTTACCTCATCGTCGCTGACCGTTGCGGCACCGCTCAGCAATTTCTTATTAATATTGAAAGTGATCTCTCCGGGACTCGGCGTTTGCAGGGCATCGCATATAGATCGTGCTGCCGGATCTGTTTTTTCGCGATTGCCTGATGCCAGTGATCGTTTTGTATCATCGAAGTTCTCGGGTTCAACCGCGTAGACACGGGTCTTGGGCGAACTACCGCAAATCGCAATTGCACACCCGGCAGTCAGGCCGCCCCCGCTACAATTGACGAGCACCTGATCCGGCGAGACGCTGAATTCTTCGCATTGCTGCAAAATCTCGAGACCGGTGGTTCCCTGCCCTGCGATGATGTGCTCATGATCAAAAGGCGGCACGACCACGCATTTTTTTTCACCCGCCAGTTTTTCTGCAATTGCCACCCGATCGCCGGAATACCGATCATACAGAACTGTTGATGCTCCCAGACGGCGCGTATTCTCAATCTTGATCGTTGGCGCATCTTCTGGCATTACGATGGTTGTTTCGATGCCAAGTTTCGAACCAGCCGCAGCCACGGCTTGAGCGTGATTGCCGGATGAATAGGCAACGACACCTCGTGCGGCCTGTTCCGGTGTTAACTGGCGCATGAGATTATAGGCACCGCGAATTTTGAATGAACCGGTACGTTGCAGATTCTCTGCCTTCAGAAATACGTGCCCACCGACCAGCTCATCCAGAACCGGTGATGAAATTAACGGTGTGCGTACGATGAACGACTTTATGCGCTCTGCAGCCGCCTCAATATCAGCTAATACGGGCACATCACAACTCATCACACAGACGATCGATTTTGGCTGCACAAATGAAGTCATTGTCAGACAGGCCATCAATTGAGTGCGTCTTATACCTGACGTCGCAGCGGCCGTAATTCACGATCAGTTCGGGATGGTGCCCCTCGTTGGTTGCAATGAAAGCCACCGCGTTTACAAAAGCAATTGTCCTGCTGAAGGCCGGAAAATCGAACTGCCGTTCAATCATTGCCGACTCCATATTCAACGTCCATGCAGCATTGATTTTGGTCATCAGTTCGATCGCCTCACTTTCATTCAGCGGCTCGACTCCACCCTCACAGGGTTTGCATTTTCTGCTGGCAAGCTCTGGCATCTGTAGCACTCCGTTGTTGAACGGCAAACTATAGGGACTAATGTTCAGGCAGGCAACGCCACTCACGGACGCCCTGTTTAACATGGCGTAAGTGCGTCCCTGCTGACAACGCCGCTCACGGACGTCCTGTCGTTGGGTCGGGCATCCTGCCCTCCACCCTTCGGGCCAACGCTTGCAGCGTTGCCAAAAAAAACCGGCCCTCAGGGTGTATGCAGGGCCGGCGAGGCGGAGACTCATTACTGAGTCGCGGGGTTTAGGGCACTATTGTTAGTGGAACTACAATGGATTTGCCGCGAACGATTGCGTCTCTCCCATGAAAAGAACCAGGCTGACACGGCGTTCCAGGGCATAGCTGTCAACATTCGCATCTGCCGCCGGCGACTCGCCACGCGCATTGATGGAGATTCGAGCGCCTGGAATACCGTTGGATACCAGCAGGTCACGCACGTGTTCTGCACGACGGGCGGAAAGCTTCTGGTTATAAGCTGCGTTACCGCGTTCGTCTGCAAATCCGTCCAGGCGAATCTGAATATCCGGATTGTTGACAAGACTGGCGGCCAGCTGACGGAGCTTGCTGCCCGTGTTGTCAGCTAACACGTGCTCGTCGGTACGAAACAGAAGATCGAACTCGATGCCTGCCTGCAAAAGTGCTAACAACTCAGGCTGCGCCTGTTCCTGACTTTGACGAAGCTCTCCATTGAGAGAAACAATGTCGCGTTCGAGCACACCGACACGATTCATCGAGCCATCAAGTGATGCGGTAAGCGATTCGACATCAGTTTTTCGTTCGTGAATCGAGTCGCCGAGTTTGGCGCCGAAAGCCGCTCCAATAATAGCGCCAACCGGACCGCCTACAATGGTGCCAATAACAACACCGACACCCAGACCGGTGCCTTCTTCCTTCGAAACACCCGCGGCGAACACCGGGGCAGTTATCAAGCTCGCAATCAGCCCAAATACAATCATTTTCCTGAACATAACAATTTCCTCCGAAATTCGATGACCCATGGCGGGCCGCCTTCGGAAACCATTACACGCCTGGATAGAGGTCTGTTAGAGACAGGAAAATGTCAGAGCTGTTATCAATTCTGGCGAAAAGTGGCAAGCCAGCAAAAAAGCGGAAGACCAAGGCATAGCCTGCCAGGTTTTTCTTGAAGGGAATCAAGCGGACCGAAGGGAGCCATCCCTTCAAGGAAAACCTGGCAGGCTATGCCGAACAGCTGGCACGACCATTCAAGAAATACAGGACACCAGTTGCGAAAATACGTCCCGACTACCGCAGCTAACGCTGACGCTCCGTGAGAGCAACAAAAGTACCGCCGTTTCTGTCGCACAACACCCTCATCAGGCCTGCGAACTTCTGCGAACCTCTGGACGGTCCGCTGCCGCTAAAGCCCAGCGGAAAGCCAATTGCATGGATGCGAATGTAGCGATCGCCATCTTCATTTTCGATGTTTAGCCGATCGACCTGACGAATAAACGATTCCATTGAGCCGCCCTGAAAATCGTCGCCGAAGACGTAAATACTGATTTTTTTGTCCGGTGCCCAGAACGTCTTTATCGCATACTCAATGC
>QIHS01000001.1 GCA_003229095.1 Woeseia sp.
GTGGCGGGCGTTCTGATCGATGTACGTACCGGCTTTGTCTACGGCACAACGGAGGCAACCGCGATCGAAAATCAACGCGCATCTCTCTGGTCCACTGAACTGGCAATCGATTCGTCGAGAATCAAGGCAGAACAAAAGGCGTTCGATTCATTTGTCGACGAATTCCAGGATCTCTGGAGCGATGTCTTGAATGCACATGTAGCGACCCGGCCGGTCGCAGTACGTCTACAGACCGAAGCCGATGGCGAGAACGATACCGACAACTACTATCGGGTTCGTTTGTCAGATTGACCCTGCGACTCAAACAAACGCCCTGTAGGCCATGCGAATTGCAACGACGAGCAGAAACGCGCCAAACAGCAGGCTTAAAGTTCTCCGCGGCATTGCGTGAGCGAGTTTTGCACCCAGCGGAGCAAACACAATCGTCGCGGGGACGATAAACGCGACGCCAAGCAGGTTAACGAATCCTAAGCTGCCTTGCGGTAACAATTCGTTCCCCCAGCCAGTATAGATAAAACCGATCGCACCCGGGATTGCAATAAACGCACCAAAAACGGCCGATGTCCCGACGGCCAGGTGCACCGGCTTGTTGCAAAGTGTCATGAACGGCACGCTGAGCGAGCCGCCGCCAATGCCCATCATGGCCGATACAACGCCCACGCTGACTGGCGCAATTGGCCCGACAGTGCCGCGCGGCACATCATCAGCAATTGTTTTATCGTCGAGCGGCAGCATCATTTTGATTGCGGCAGCGCCGGCAACAATAGCGAAGATCGCGGCGAGTGTTTGCCCGGATGTCACCCCCGCGATTGCACTTCCAGCAATTGCGCCGACCACTATGTAAGGTGACCAGTATTTGACGAGGTCGATTGAAACCGACTTCCTGCGGTGGTGCGCCAGTGCTGAAGCGATTGATGTCGGAACAATCGTTGCCAATGATGTGCCGATAGCAATGTGCATACGCACAGACGGGTCAACGCCAATCGATCCAAGCACGATTTCAAGAACCGGAACGATGACAATTCCGCCACCAATCCCCAACAAGCCCGCCAGTACAACGACAAGGATCAGTAAATCCATCTGAGTTCCTGCCGCTTCTGGCCCGCTGCATAAATTGTGCGCATATTTGAACGCACTAAATCGGCAATACGGTCGTATGTTTTATTTCAGACAACGCAATGCTTGAATTGACTTCCTGAACACCAGGCAATTGTGAGAGCTTTTCGTACATGAAACGCTCATACCCTTTAATATCTTCCGCGATAATTCTCAACAGAAAATCGACATTGCCAAGCACGACGTAACAATCGAGCACCTCGGGGTACTCGCGAACTGCGTCTGCGAAGTCGGTGAGGTTGCTTCGTCCATGCGACGTCAATTTTACCTGCGCAAACACCATGGTGCTCAGTCCGACTTTCTCCGGGTCGAGAATGACGGGCTGGTCTTTGATGACGCCCGCATCGCGCAGGCGTTGAATGCGACGCCAGCACGCCGATTGCGACAGGCCGATTTTCTCACCGATAGCCGAGGCGTTAATACCCGCTTCCGCCTGCATTAATTTGAGAATTCGGCGATCTATCTGATCTATATCAATATTCTGCATAATTGATGACTCTAACACTCTATTCACGCATATATTATGCGTCAAACAAAGACTTAGCAAATGAAATTGCATGCACTTGTGCAGTTTGACCGGATATATTGGGCGGTTACGTATATCAGTAGCACCCGCCGAGTGGCAGGATTGCGCCACGCCGAATGACAACAACAATGAGCCAGATCGCATGACATCGAAATCCCGCTTGCACGTCCCACGTCCATCAGCACGACCTGGCGACACGCCCGATTTCAGCTACCTGAATCTTGCGCCCGCCGGCAGCGTCGACAAACCCGACATTGATGTTCGCACNNNNCTTGGTCTCGTGCGCGTGCTGGACGATGAGCACGCGGCACAAGGAAGCTGGAATCCGAATCTCAAAACAGAGCAATTGCAAGATGCGCTGCGCTGGATGGTGCTGACTCGTGTACTTGACGAACGCATGTGGCAAATTCAGCGGCAGGGAAAAATTACTTTTTACATGCCATCGACCGGCGAGGAAGCTGTGTCGATCGGACAGGCAATGGCGCTGCGCGACGGCGATATGTGTTTCCCGTCGTATCGGAACCAGGGTTTGTTTCTTTATCGCGGCACCAAGCTGGTTGACATGATGTGCCAGTGTTTGTCGAACACGCGCGATATGTGCAAAGGCCGGCAACTTCCAGTCCTTTACCACAACAAAGAAGCGAATATTTTCTCAATCTCTGGAAACCTGGGCACGCAATACCCACACGCGGTTGGTTGGGCAATGGCATCGGCGATCAAGGGTGAGGATCACATCGCTGCATCCTGGGTTGGCGATGGTAGTACGGCCGAGGCCGATTTTCATCACGCCATAACCTTCGCGGCGATTTACCAGGCACCGGTAATTCTTAATATCGTCAACAATCAATGGGCGATCTCGACGTTCCAGGGTTTTGCCGGTGGTGAACGTCGGCCATTTGCGGCACGCGGTTTGGGCCTCGGTATTCCGGGCCTGCGCGTTGACGGTAACGACTTTCTTGCGATTTACTCGGCAACGCTTTGGGCTGCAGACAGAGCCCGCAACGGCGGCGGCCCAACGATCATCGAACTGGTGACTTACCGCGCCGGTCCACATTCCACCAGTGACGACCCAACGAAATACCGACCGAAGGACGAATGGAAATCGTTTCCACTGGGCGATCCGCTGGAACGATTGAAGCAACACCTGATTACACAGGGAAACTGGTCCGACGAGCAGCATGAAGAAGTGATCGAAGAGTACAAGGCGAAAGTTCTCGCAGCCTGGAAAGAAGCACAGACGTTCGGGACGATGACGGTTGGCCCTTTCCTTGACCCTGCTGAAATGTTCGACGATGTTTTTGCGGAATTACCGCCCCACCTTGAATCGCAGCGTCAGGAAATGCTGGACCTGGAGCAATAGACGATGGCGCAGATGAATATGATCGAAGCGATTCGCTCCGCGCTCGACGTCGTCATGGACAAAGACCCAAGCATCGTCGTACTTGGCGAAGATATTGGATATTTTGGCGGAGTATTTCGCTGCACGGATGGGCTGCAGGACAAATACGGTGAGCAACGGGTCATCGATGCGCCCATTTCAGAAGGTGGCATCATCGCGACTGCCATCGGCATGGGTGTCAACGGCCTGCGACCGGTCGCGGAAATCCAGTTCGCCGACTACATCTATCCCGGCTTCGACCAGATCGTGAGTGAGCTCGGTCGCTTACGCCATCGCAGTGGCGGAGATTTCTTTTCGCCGGTGACGATTCGTACGCCTTGTGGTGGCGGCATTCGTGGCGGGCAAACACATTCGCAATCGCCCGAAGCAATTTTCACGCACATTAGTGGCATCAAGACGGTCATGCCCTCAAATCCGTATGATGCGAAAGGGCTGCTGATCAGCGCAATCGAATCTGACGACCCGATTATCTTTTTTGAGCCGAAACGAATTTACAACGGACCTTTCGATGGTGATCCGGACAAGCCGGCTGTGTCATGGGCCTCACATCCCAAGGGCGAGGTACCAGAGGGCTATTACACAGTTCCACTGGGCTCCGCCGAAATTGTCGAGCAGGGCAACGAGCTAACGATTATTACTTACGGTACGCTCGTGCATGTTGCACAGGCGGCAGCCGCGCTGGTCAGTGTAGATGCTGAAATCATCGATGTACGAACACTGGCACCGCTGGACACGACCACGCTGACTGACTCAGTCAAAAAGACCGGGCGCTGCCTGGTCGCACATGAGGCAACCCGATATTCCGGACTCGGCGCAGAGCTGTCTGCGACCGTTCAGGAAGAGTGCTTCTATCATCTCGAAGCACCTATAGAGAGAGTCGCCGGTTGGGATACGCCGTACCCGCATGCGTTCGAATGGCAGTACTTTCCGGGGCAAAAACGAATCGCCGCAGCAATCAGAAAAGTGATGGGGGCGCAATGAGCGAGTTTATCTTCAAATTACCCGACCTGGGTGAGGGAACCGTCGAGTCTGAAATCGGCGAGTGGAATATCAAGGTTGGTGATGTTGTAGCAGAAGAAGACATCGTCGGCACGATGATGACGGACAAAGCGGCTGTCGAGCTTGTATCGCCTGTCTCGGGCACAGTCGTGTCGCTGGGTGGCGAGCCGGGAGACATGGTTGCCGTTGGCGCGCCACTGGTCATCTTTGAAACCGACGGCGTCGTTGGCAGTGAGAAACCACAAGAAAACACTACTCAGCCAACAGCGGTATCCGCCGAACAAACAGCAAGAGAAGCGCCTGACCCAATGCCGAACGTCAATGGCAAAGTCATGACGTCCCCGGTGATTCGACGACGGGCGAGAGAAGCCGGAATCGATCTGGCAAATGTGCCGGGCACCGGCACCGGCGGCCGCATTCTGCCTGCAGACTTCGACCAACATCTGAAATCGATGCAGGACAACAAAACACCGGCAGCTACACAGCCCGCGAACACCAGTGAAGTCAAAGTGATTGGCTTGCGGCGAATTATCGCGGAACGAATGTCTCAAGCGAACCTTGAAGTACCACACTTTTCTTACGTTGAGGAAGTGGACATCACCGCACTGGAAGTACTGCGCAAACACCTGAATGAAAAGTATGTTGACGCAGACAGACGCCTGACGCCTTTGCCGTTCATCGGCTACGCGCTTATTCGTGCTTTGAAAGAATTTCCGCAATGTAATACGACATTCGACAAAGTGCGTAATGTTCTCCTGCGACACGAATCGGTGCACCTGGGCATTGCGACCCAGACGCCGGATGGTCTCAAAGTGCCGGTCATACGGGATGCACAATCGTTAACGGTCAGCAGACTGGCCGCAGAAATTCGACGTTTATCGGAGGCTGCCCGAACAAACAAGATTGGCAAAGATGAGTTAGGCGGCTCTACTATTACACTCACGAGTCTCGGCAAGCTTGGCGGCATCGCATCGACACCAATCATTAACCTGCCCGAGGTTGCCATCATTGGCGTCAACCGGGCAGTGGAAAGACCGGTTGTTGTCGACGGAAAAGTCGTCGTACGTTTGATGATGAATCTCTCATCATCGTTCGATCACCGATTTGTCGATGGCTACGACGCCGCGGAAATGATTCAGCGGATCAGGGAGATGCTGGAAAATCCCGCCACGATTTTTATTGCCTAGCCCGGACAAAACGCATTCAAAACCTACCGTGGTCCAGAGGGTCAGTATCGAGTTTGGCCCAACGGCGGACGTTGACTCGCTTGAAAAACTGGTGCGAATTCAGTTATTCTTTTCTATCGATTTGGATACTGCTCAGGCAGCGTCCATCCTCCGTCGAGAGGCACTGCAGCGGTTATCCATTCCGCCACGCTCGACGATAGGTTCGCAGAGTTAAGGGTGCCTCTATAAATGGAGGTGTCTGCTAATGTCCAAGATTTCCAGTGCTGTACCTGTCGGTCGCGTAGTGGGGTTGTGGCGTTACCCCGTAAAATCCATGGGAGCCGAGGCGCTGAGTGAAACCCATGTCACCTGGAACGGCCTGCCAGGTGATCGTCGCTGGGCCTTCATACGAGACGATAGGGTGCAAAGTGGATTTCCATGGCTTACGCTTCGCGACTGCCAGAACATGAGCCAGTATTCCCCATCCTTCGCTAATCGGCAAAAACCAGACACGTCTCCTACGGTCGTTCAGACTCCCTCGGGCGCCGCACTCAATGTCACGGACCCGGCACTTGGCTCAGAACTCTGCCCGAGCGGGGCACGAGTAATCAGGCAGAGCCGCGGCATCTTCGACACCTTTCCGCTATCCCTCATCACGACGCAGACGATTGCCCGGCTCGGTGAGATCGTCGGCGACTGCCTCAATGTTCAAAGGTTTCGCCCGAACATCCTGATGGAAGCAGCAGATGACACACCGTTCCCGGAAGACGGTTGGGTAGGGCGAGTTCTGCGCTTCGGTGGCATGCGCATGCGTGTCGATAAGCGCGACGGCCGATGCGTCGTTATCACTATCGATCCCGTAACGGCAGAGCGCAGCCCGTCGATCCTGCGAGCCGTGATCAACGAACGTCAGGGTTTCCTCGGTGTGTACGGCACAACCGTGGAGCCAGGCAGCATCGCCGTAAACGACATAGTGCTGATCGAGCCTCTGGTAACAAAGGATGTAACTCATGCTAGTGGTTCAACACGGTTGTATTGCTGGGCCACTGATCTTGAAGAAACCTCACACTGTCCGCCAGGTCAGATTCCGACTATAAAACGGTTAGCGTAATTTGATTCCAAAACCATCCCACACTTCGACCTCACCGTAGTTGAGCGAACGCACCTGATCTTCAATTTGTGACAGATCGCCGATGATTACCCAGGTCATCTCATCCGGGCGCATTAGTGACCTGGCGCGATCGTTAACGCCCTCGAGCGAGACTGCGTCAATGCGTATCGCCGTGCTTTCCGCGTAGTCATAGGGAAGCCCGTAAGCATCCGATGCCATCATGCTTTGCAGGAAGCCGCGCTTGGTTGCAAAGCGACCTGGCAATGACCGCGTACGATTCTGTTTGACTCTATCTAATTCAGCGTCGGTCGCAGGCCGGGAAGACAGGAAGTCGTCAAACTCACGTTTGATTTCCATCATGCTTTCCATAGTTTTGTCAGTCTGCACACTGCCCGACACGATCAGGGATTGCTCACCCGAGCTGTTTCTTTGCACGCCGGATCCGATGCCATAAGACCAGCCTTTATCCTCACGCAGATTCATGTTGATGCGTGCCTCGAAGTCACCACCAAAGACAGCGTTAACAACGGTTAACTCTGTGTTGGTTTCGGCGTCGTAACGAGGAATGGAGTGACCAACGACAATACGGCTTTGAACGGCTTCAGGCTGATGCACCAGGATGACGCGCGCAACTGATTGGAGCGCATCGCCGACAGGCTTTGAGTGTGAATCGTTTTTCGCTTTCCAATTGCCGAACGATTTTTCAAGCGCGGTTTTTGCCGTGGCAATGTCGATATCACCAATCATGAATACCGTCATGTTGTCCGGCGCAATCTCACGATCATGAAACGCCTGCAAATTTTCCTGGCTTAGCCCGTTAACGAGTCCGGATGTCCACAAACCGCCCAGCGGGTGATCCGGGCCAAACACTGCACGATTGAACAGTGCAATTGCATTGCCCGCCGGGTTTCTTTCAATCGTTGCGAGGAAGGCCAGCACCTGCTGCCTGAACTTTTCTGTTTCGTCGTCCGGGAAAGTTGGATTTCGCAATATCTCAGCCGCAACCTGCAAAGATTCGTCGAGGTAGGTCGTTAGAATCTGGTAGCTCATCGAGCTTTGCTCAGTGCCCGCCCCCATGCGCACACCCATTGCAATCTTATCTCTTTCCGCCGCCAGCTCACCGGCATCGTATTTACGCGTACCTTTGTCCATGAGGATGAACATGGCATCTGAAAGGCCCTGTGTTCCCAGGTCGTCTGCTGTGTTACCGGTATTCATCCGAATCGATACATCGATGATCGGCAGTGAATCGCTTTTTGCAACAACCAGCTCAATGCCGTTCTTGAGCGTCACAGACTCGATGTCGGGAAAATTAATCCCTGTCACGTCTGATATTCGACGACTTTTTCGCTGCTCGCGAACTCCGGAAACGGCAGCACCGTTAGTTCAAAGTATCCCCGCGTCAACCAGCGATTCGCAATTTCTTGCAGGTCCTCGGGACTCACCTCATTCAGCCACTCGAGCTCCTGATTTACGAAGGTCGGATTGCCAGAGTAGAGCCACCCTTCCGCAAGCATTCTGCCGATCGTGGACTTGCTTTCCATCGAGCTGATCATCGACATGTTGATCGCGAGTTTTGCGTTTCTGACAATGTCGGCGTCGGGTCCGGTCTGCAGATATTCTGCAAGGACGTCATCGACAACCTGCAGCACTGTTTCCGGATCCACACCCGGCCGCAGATTGATCGTAAGCGAGTATTCGCCACTCAAGACTCTGCCATGGGCGCCGCCGCTAACATTAGTGGCCAGTTGCAGATCATCGACCAGCGCCTTCCTGAGTGGAGAGTTCTTGTTTCCAACCAATGACTCGTTGACAAGAGACATTACTGAAGTATCGCGACTGTTCAGGTTTGGCAGTGCCCACACCCGGGTTATGCGAGTCTGGCCCACGCGGTCATACATAATTGCTTTGCGGTTTCCCTGTAGTTCAGGAATCCACTGCCGTGATTTTGTCAGCGGCACGCCGGCGGGTACTTCACTGAAATAGTGCGTCACTTTCTCTTTGGCAGTTTCCAGGTCGATATCGCCGGCAAGAACCAGAACGACATTGCTCGCGCCGTAGTATTCATTGAACCACTCGTGAACATCTTCGAGTGCGGCATTGTCGAGGTCTTCCATTGAGCCAATAACCGAGTGCCGATAGGGGTGATCCGGCGGATAAATTCCTGCCTTCACGCGATCGTAGACGCCGGAATACGGCCGATTATCTCTGCTGCGTTTCTCGTTCTGGACGACACTGCGCTGCTCATCCAGCGCGTCCTGCGTAATCGCCCCCAGCAAATAACTCATGCGATCACTTTCCATCCACAAGGCCATATCAAGGGCGCCGGTCGGCACCGTCGCGTAATAGTTGGTGCGATCTTCCGAGGTCGTGCCATTCATGCCAGTGGCGCCGGCTTTGGTAAACGGCTCGAAGTATTCCCCGTCACGATTCTCGGTGCCCTGGAACATGAGATGTTCAAACAGGTGTGCGAAACCTGTCTTGCTTTCAGGCTCATCCTTTGACCCGACGCCATACCACATGCCGACAAATACGGTCGGTGAGGCGCGATCAGAGTAGACAATTGTCGTCAGCCCGTTGTCGAGCGTGAACATGTCATAGGGAATATCGATTTGCGTGGCGATGTCGTCGTCCGCCAGCAACGGTGTTGCCGGTAGCGCGGACATTATTAGCAGGATGACTGAATATGCAATTTTCACTGTATTTTTCACCTTTGGTTTCACAATCGTGCCACTGTCATTGCGGGTGACGGGCAGAAATTTGTTGTCTGACA